>NZ_JBEXRZ010000073.1:0-33859 GCF_040613325.1 Streptomyces sp. NPDC006283
CTCACCGGGGTCACGTCGACCGTGACGGCGGGGTGCCGCCGCTCGAAGTCGTCGGCGAGTTCCGCGAGGCGCTGTCCTTCCTCGCCCATGCCCCACACGGTCAGCGTCTGCTTCTCGCTCAGCGCCACCTGCCGGACGGGGCCGCGCACGCAGGCGCTGACCGCGAGGAGGGCGGCCACCGCCAGGACGGCCACAGCCGCACGCCCGAGGCCACCCGCACGGGAGACACGGGCCGCGCGCCCCAGACCACCGGCACGGGAGATGCGGGCCGGAGGAGCCGGCGTCGCCGTGCGGTGCCTGGTCGTGCGGGGCAAGGGGAACTCCTCCTCGGAGCCTGACGTGTCGGTGTACGGATGGCGAGGGACCGGATGAGGATGTGCGGGGCGACCGGCGGGTGGGCGCGGCCTCCGCAGAGGCCACGGCCGCACCGCCGTCCCGGGCCGGGCGGCGGCCCGTGAGGCCGCCCGCGCCGGGCTGGCACACACGTTACGTTCCCTGGCCGGAAACGGTGGAAAATGTGTGCGATCACGCACGGCATCCCCCGCGACCCCACACGCGGTGCGGCCGGGGCGCCCAACGGGGCAGGTCAGCCCCTCCCAGGACTGCTCAGCCGATGGTCAGCGCGCAGTGCGAGTCGGCGAGCGAGCTCGTGCCGGCGTAGACGTCGATCCTGCCCGGTTCGACGGTGAAGCACCCGGCCGGGTCGTTCGTCCAGAAGCCGAGGTCCTCCGCACCCAGACTGAAGCGCACGGTCCGCCGCTCCCCCGCCGCGAGCGTGACGCGTTCGAAGCCGCGCAGCCTGCGCACGGGCTGGGCGATGCTCGCGACGGGGTCCTGGATGTAGAGCTGTACGACCTCGTCGCCGGTCCGCCCGCCGGTGTTCTCGACGTCCACCTGGATCTCTATGCGCTCGCCGAGCTCCAGCTCGGCCACGGTGACCGACTCCCGGTCGGCCACCGGGCGGCCGGTGGCGAACGTGGTGTAGCTCAGGCCGTGGCCGAAGGCGTACTGGGGCCCGTCTACGAGGTCGAGGTACTTGGAGACGTACTTCTCGTCCGGCTGCTGCGGGTCGTAGGGCCGGCCGGTGTTCTCCCGGTTGTAGTAGACCGGGATCTGGCCGACGGACCGCGGGAAGGTCACCGGCAATTTGCCGCCGGGGTTGACGGCGCCGAAGAGGACGTCGGCGATCGCGCTGCCGGCCTCGATGCCGGGGTGCCAGGCCTCGAGCAGGGCCGGGACGCCGTCGGCCCAGTTGCCGACGGTCAGCGGCCGGCCGTTGACCAGGACGACGACGAACGGCTTGCCGGTGGTCGCGACGGCGGCGATCAGCTCCTCCTGCCCGTCGGGGAGTCCGAGTTCGCTGCGCACCGCGGCCTCGCCGCTGAGTTCCGGCTCCTCGCCGACGACGAGGACGGTGACGTCGGCGCTCTCGGCCGCGGCAACGGCTTCGGTGATGCCGGCGTCCGCGCCGGCGTGGGTGACGGTGGCACCGGGCGCGGCGGAGCGGACCGCGTCGAGGACGCTGACCGACGGGAAGCGGCGGCAGCCGGGGCCTGCCCAGGTGCCGTGCAGGTCCGTGTGGTCCGCGAACGGGCCGACCACCGCGATCGAGCCGGTGTCCGCGCGCAGCGGCAGGACGCCGTCGTTCTTCAGCAGGACCATGGAGCGCGCCGCGGTCAGGCGGGCGGCGGCGCGGGCCTCGGCCGTCGGCTCGTCGACGGCGCCTTCCTCGGCGGTGTAGGGGTCGTCGAAGAGACCGAGGGCGAACTTCAGGCGCAGGATGCGGGTGACGGCGTCGTCGAGCCGGTCCTCGCTGATCCTCTTCTCGGCGAGCAGGCGGCTGCCGTGGTCGAAGATGTGGGTGCTGACCATCTCCATGTCGATGCCTGCCGTCAGCGCCAGGCGGCCCGCGTCGGCGCCGTCCGCCGCGTATCCGTGGGCGATCAGCTCCTCGACGCCGGTGTAGTCGCTGACGACGACACCGTCGAAGCCCCAGTCCTCCTTGAGGATGCCGGTCAGGGTGTGCGGGTTGCCGTGGGCGGGGACGCCGCTGACGGTGTTGAACGCGGCCATGACGGTGGCGACACCGGCGTCGACGGCGGCACGGAACGGCGGCAGATAGTGGTTGCGCAGCCGCTGTTCCGAGACGTCGACGGTGTTGTAGTCACGGCCGCCCTCGGCGCCTCCGTAGGCGACGAAGTGCTTTGCGCAGGCGGCGACGTTGTCGTCGGCGGTGAGATCGTCGCCCTGGTAGGCACGGACCTTGGCGACGGCGAGGACGGCGTTCAGGTACGGGTCCTCGCCGCAGCTCTCGGCGATCCTGCCCCAGCGCGGTTCGTGGGTGACGTCCATCATCGGCGAGAACGTCCAGCGGACACCGTTGGAACGCGTCTCCTTCGCCGACACCCGCGCGTCGAGCGCGGCGACCTCGGGATCGAAGCTCGAGGCCTGGGCGAGCGGGATGGGGAACGTGGTCCAGAAGCCGTGGACGACGTCGAGGCCGAAGAGCAGCGGGATGCCGAGCCGGGACTCCTCGACGGCCATGCGCTGCAGCGTGTTGGTGTGGGCGGCGCCGTGCAGATTGAGCACCGAGCCGAGGAGCCCGGCGCGGGCGGCACGTTCGACCGCCTCGGTCTGGCCGCCGCCGGGGCCGGTGTCTCCGGTCCAGGTGAGCTGCTGGAGCTGGCCGAGCTTCTCCTCGACCGTCATCCGGCCGAGCAACTCCTTGATCCTGTCGTCGTGTGCGTCGTAGGCGTGGTGGGTGGCGCCGCGCGGCGCCGTTGCGGATGCGCTGCCGCCTGCGGCGCGGGTCCTCTGTGCGGTGGCGTCGCGAACCGTGTCGTGGTGCGGACGGAACATGTGAAGTCCTTCTGCTTCTGCGCGCCTTCACGGCGGGGTGGACTCCCTGCGGCCGGGGCCGCCGCAGGGAACACCCCTAATGTAAGCGCATACATCATTGCTTGCAATCATCCCTCGGCGTCGGGAGCGGGCAGCCCCTGCGCCGCGGCCCGGCTCAGGTTCGGTGCACCGTGAACTCCCCCCGTCGCACGCGCAGCACCGTGCGTCCCGCCTCGGTGGTCACCTTCGCGCCGGAGCAGCGCGCCCGGCCCTCGACGGCGACGACGGCCTCGTCCCCGAGCGCCCGGAACGACACCCGGTCCTCGCCCACTGCGCTGATCTCGGCCGTGGCGTACGCGATCCGCAGTCCGCCCGCCTGCAGACCCAGCGGCAGCATCGCGGCACCCCGGCCCGGGAGATACAGCCGCTCCCCGCCGAAGAGGGGCTTGCCGCGTTCGGTGACTGTGAAGCCCTGTCCGTAGCCGGCACCGATGTTGAAGGCGTGCATCAGCCGGCCGCCGGACGCGTCCGCCGTCGTCAGCAGGAAGATGCCGGGCAGCCGTGCGTCGTGCGCGTACCGCGGCACGGCACCCAGCTCCCGCAGCGCCGCCGTCCAGAAGTCCACGTCGCAGCGGTACTCGCCGGTGACGACGACGGCGCGGCCCTTGCCGACGGGAACATCGAATCCGCAGCCCTCACCCGTCGACAGTTCCTTCAGCACCACGTCGCCGCGGCTCGCCGTGCACAACTGCGCACGCGGAACCCGGATCTCGGCGCGGGGTGCGGCCCAGCCGTGCGCGGTGACGGAAAGGAAGAAGCGGTTCGCGTCGGTCATCGTCCGCCCCGGCTTCAGCCCGAGGGCGTCCCGCAGCGCGGTCGACGGCCGGCCCGCCATGTCCTTGCCGGGCAGCCGCCCGGAGAGCAGCAGCTTTCCACCGGCCTCCAGATAGCGCACCAGACGGCGTTGGACAGGGGTGTCCAGGTACTCGCCGGTGGCCAGGCCCAGGACCGGCACCCGGTCCGGATCGAGGTCGCCCGCCTGGAGGTCGACGCTGTGGTAGCGGTATCCGCCGAGCAGCATGCCGCGTGACAGCGCGTCGCCCGGGCCGAATCCACGCACCGGCTGCACGTCGTCGAGGACGGCCTTCACCGAGTCCGTCGCCGGGTGGTACTCGGTCAGGTAGTGGTCGGGTACGAAGCCGAGGGCCACGCGGTCGTACTCTGCACGCATCGGCGCGAGCACCGCCGCATTGCCCCGCACTGCGTGCACGGTGCGCTTCAGCGGCTCGTAGCTGTAGCCGGCCCGGCCCTCCGGGTCGACGGGGGCGGCGAATCCGTGGCGCTCGCCCGTCGACCCGATCCGGTCGTTGCCGTCGCCGAGCGGCTCGTCGAGCTTCGGGTTGAACCCGCCCGCGAACAGGTAGTAGTTGATCATCTTGGCGCCCTGTGCGAGACAGAGCCGGGTCTTGAGGTCGGACGCCTCGGCACCCGACTGGTTGCCCAGGTTGTTGCCGTAGTCCGCGTGGCCGGCGTCGAACTCCAGGGCGGTGACCGGCTGGTGACGGTCGTGGACCGCGTCCATGAAGGCGTTGATCAGGTACAGGTCGGTGACGTTGTTGACCGTCAGGTCGCCGAGATAGAAGTCGGCGCCGGAGATCAGGCCCGCCTTGCCGGAGTAGGTCTCCATCAGCTGGCTGATCCCGATGGGGAAGTTCTTTCCGCTGCCGCCGCCGGTGCCGTGGATGTTGATGAGGAACGGGACACCCCGCACGCCGTTGGCCTCGGCGGCCTCGCGCAGCGTGTCCACGTAGCGGGCGAACCGGCCGCGCATGAAGGCGCCGAGGTCGTGCATGAGGGCGGCCGAGTATCCGTCCTCGGGCGTACGGACGGCCTTGTCACGCTCGGCGGCGGGACGGCCGGCGAACGGGTAGCGGTCGCCGAGGCCGTCGCCGTAGGTCCGGTCCAGCCAGGACTGGAAGTCCTTCAGCAGATGGTCGGTGAGCGCGGGCGTGTTGCTCACCCAGTCGAGCATGCCGATCTCGTTGTCGAGCTGGCAGGCGATGACGCCCGGCTTGCCCTTGCGGCGCAGGCGGGAGGCGAACACCGGCATGACGGTGTCGTACCAGCGACGGGTCTCGGCAAGGAAAGCGGGTGCCAGGTAGTCGACGGCGGGGGTGGGACCGTCGGCACCGTTCCAGCCCTTGGGGTTGATCTCCGGATGTTCGTTGCGCACGCGCTCGGGCACGCCTTCGCCCTTGAGCTCGGCCATGGTGAAGGGGCCGGGTCGCGGGATGACGTCGAAGCCGTTCTCGATACACAGGTCGATGAACGCTCCGAGGTCGCGTTCGGGCCGGGTGCGGCCGGTGACGTCGATGGATCCGTCGGGCGTCTCGTGCCACATCCAGGGGACGTAGGTGGCGATGGCGTTGAGGCCTGCGGCCTTGGCCTTGTCGAGCCGGGACTGCCAGTCGGCCCGCTTCAGCCGGAAGTAGTGGATCTCGCCGCCGAGGACGAGGACGGGTTCGCCGTCGACGATGATCTGTTTGTCGCGGTAGGGGACGAGCGGCGCCTCGTCGCGGTCCTGCGGGCCGTCGGCCGAGGGGGCGGCGGCGGCAGGGGCGGTGCCGACGACGGTGGCCATTCCCGCGGCGCCGATGGAGCCGAGGACGGTCCGGCGGCGGGGCGCGGTCTGCGTGGTCGCGGGTCCTGCGGCGTCCGCGCCGCCTACGGGTCCCGCCGTGTCCGCGCTGCCTGCGGTGTTCATATGCCGAAGTCCTCCTTGGCGAGCAGCGGCTTCAGGTTGCGGGCGAAGCCGCCCGTACGGAACGGGCGTTGCAGCAGACCGGGCTTCAGCACCTGGGCGAGGGCTGCGGCCACCATGCCCTGGTCGAGGGAGAGCATCCGGTCGCTGACCTTGCCGGTGGAGACGTTGACGGAGTCGTAGAACCCCATGCCGTCCTCGTAGGCGTCGAAGTCGCGCGCGATGTTGCGCAGGTTGGTGTACGCCGCGCCGGGGGTGACCATGAGGGCGAGGAACGCGGCGTGCGGGGTGACGACACCGTTGGTCCAGGCGGACGGATCGGGCATCGGCTCGCCGTGGGGCACGTAGGTGCGGTCGGTGTTGGAGCAGTAGCCCTCGGGCGAGATGCCGAAGAACTGCACGCCGTACTCCTGATAGCCGCCCTCGGGCACGTTGGCGGGCGAGAAGCCCCAGTAGCCGTACCGGGTGTCGAGCAGGCCGTGGTCGCGGTGACCCATGGCGTGGTGGGTGAGGTTCTTGCGCCATGAACCGGGCGACCACTGGCCGGAGGGCACGAACAGCTCCGGCATCAGGGCCCCGAACATGGAGCCGCCCCACCCGGGGACGTGCTTTCGGCCGCGGTAGGCGTAGTGGCCGTTGAAGTAACGGACCCCGTCGCGCACGGTCCAGCCGCCGCCGGGCGGCATCTCCTGCTTCTGCTCCGGGGTGAAGGTGCGCAGCATGCGCCAGTAGTGGTCGCCGGGGACGGTGCCGTCGGCGATGCCGAGGTAGCCGGCGATCCTGGTCTCGGAGACGAGGGCGCCGTAGAAGTAGGGGGTGTGGGCGTTCTCGGCGACCTTGAAGCCGGTGCGCATGTGGCCGGGGCCCGCGACCGGGTCGGCGGGGTCGTAGGGTGCGTAGAAGAACGACCAGTCGATGTCCTTGCGCAGGCGGCGGATACGGCCGCTCAGGAGGGGGTCGGCGTCCTCCGCGATGCGCAGGCCGACGTCGAGCCAGCCGTTGTCGACCGTGGACAGCAGGTGGTTGACCGGGGCGCCGCTGCCGGGCCACTCGTCGAGAACCTCACCGGTGAAGGTGTTGTACCAGTTGAACCAGAAGCCGTGCAGGCGCTCCATGCGTTCGACGGTGGTGATGGTGCGGTCGAGGCGCCGGTGCATCTCGCGCTCGCTGATCACACCGAGTCCGGCGGCGGCAACCGTGGACCACAGCCAGCAGCCGATGTTGGTGGTGGAGGTGTTGGCGGTGAGTTCGGGCTCGGCCCCGCCGAGCTTGATGTTGTCGGCGGGCAGGCCGCTGTCGGCGACCATCGCCTCCAGGGAACGGTAGGTGTCGGTGAACCAGCGCTTCAGCTGCGCTTCGGTGTCGAGCGAGGAGCGCCTGGCGCGGGCTTGTGCGGGTGCGGCGGCGCCGAGGGCGAGCGCGCCGGTGGCGCCGGCGGTCGCGGCGAGGAAGGTACGACGATCCATGGAGCGTTCCAACTCCCTTGTCGGGTAGGGGTGTGCGCTGCGAAAGAGGTGAGGCGCGGCAAGGCGGGACGCCCCGGGGCGCAGGGGGCGTACGGGGCCGGCCGCCGTCAGGTGCGGGCGGCCCCGTACGGGCTGGTGGGGTGGTGCGGCCGGGTGCGGCGCGGGGCTACTTGAGCCCGGCGGTGGCGATGCTCTGGGTGAAGTACCGCTGCAGGACGATGAAGACGGCGAGCACGGGGAGCACCACCAGGAAGGCTCCGGCCATCAGTACGCCGTTGGATCCGTCGGCCTTCGTGGGGTCGGTGGCGAATGTGGCGAGGGCGACGGGCAGGGTGTACTTGTCGGCGTCGTTGGTGGCGACGAGGGGCCACAGGAAGTTGTTCCAGGAACCGAGGAAAACGAAGATTGACAGTGTGGCGAGGGCGGGCTTCACCTGCGGGATGACGATCCGCCAGAAGATGTACCACTCGCGTGCGCCGTCGACCCTTGCCGCCTCCAGCAGTTCGTCGGGGACGGTCGACATGAACTGCCGCATCAGGAAGACCCCGAAGGCACCCGCGGCGAACGGGAGGATCAGCGCCGCATAGGTGTCGATGAGATTCATCCTGCTCATCATCACGAACTTCGGCATCAGCATCAGGTTGCCCGGCACCATGAGGGCGGCCATGACCACACCGAAGACCAGCTTCTTGCCGGTGAAGTTCAGTTTCGCGAGCGCGTAGCCGAGCATCGAGCAGAACACCAGGTTGCACAGCGTGACGAAGAGTGCGACGACCGTGGAGTTGAAGAAGTACAGCGGCACGTCGAACAGGTTCAGCAGCTCGCGGAAGTTGGCGAGCGTCCACTCGGTGGGGATCCACGCGGGCGGGCTGGACGCCAGGTCCTGCTCGGTCTTGAACGCGGACAGTGCCATCCACAGGAACGGCGCGGTCATGACCAGCATGCCGAGGGCCAGCAGCACGTAGGTGAAGGCCCTCACCCGGCGGGTGCGGCGGTCGCGTGCCGCGTACGAGCTCGGTGCGGCCGGACGCTTCTGGATGACGGTGCTCATTTTGTCTTGTCCTTCAGCAGCCGCAGCTGAAGCAGCGTGACGGCAAGGTGATCACGAACAGCGTGTACGCCATGGAGCTGGCGTAACCCATGTGGAAGAAGTTGAAGCCCTCCCGGTACATCAGCAGCGAGACCGTCAGTGTGCTGTCGGACGGACCGCCGTTGGTCATCACGAACGGTTCCTCGAAGACGTTGAGGAAGCCGATGCTGGTCATGACGGCCACGTACAGGGTGGTGGGCCGCAGCAGGGGGACCGTGATCCGGCGGAACTCCTGGAGGGCTCCCGCGCCGTCGATCCGGGCCGCCTCGCGCACCTCGGTGGGGATCGCCTGCAGCCCCGCGAGGAACAGGACCATTGCCGTACCCATGTTGCGCCAGACGGCCATCGCGATCAGCGACGGCATGGCGAGCGTCTCGGAGGCCAGGAAGTCCGGGGCCGTCAGGCCGAGTTCGCCGGCCAGGCCGGCGATCAGCCCTTCGGTGGGGTCCAGCACGAACCGCCAGACGACGGCGACGGCGACGATGGCGGTGACCACCGGTGCGTAGAAGCCGACACGGAAGAAGGTGCGGAACCGCTCGATGCCGGAGTTCAGCAGGACAGCGGCCACCAGGCCGCTGCCGATGGTGAGGGGCACGCCGAGGACGACGAAGTAGCCGGTGTTGAACAGTGCCCGAAGGAACTGCTCGTCCTCGAACAGCCGGGTGTAGTTCTCCAGCCCCAAGGGGCGGGCGCCGAACGGGTCGGTGACGTTGCGCAGTCCGAAGTCGGTGAAGCTCATCACCAGCGTCGCCACGATCGGGAACGCCATGAAGGTGAAGAAGAACACCAGGAACGGGGTGGAGTAGAGCCAGCCCGCGAGGTTGTGCTTGGAGAGACGGTCGCGGCGCAGGCGCTGCGGACCGCCTCGCCCCTGACCGGGCCCGGGCACCTCGACAGCCCGTTCACGGGTTCGGGCGGCGTCCTCGGTCGCCACGGTGGTGCTCATCGGTCAGCCCACCATGCCCTCGGTCTTCTTCTGGAGCTGCCCGGCGAGGGTGGCGGGGTCGCCGCCCTTGGCGAGCTTCTCCAGGGTGACGTCGATCTCGTGCGCGATCTGCTCCCACTGGGCCAGGGGCGGGACGTCGCCGGCGCTGTCGAGGGACTTCCGGAAGACGTCGACGTCGGCGTTCTTGAGTGCCGGCTCCTGCCAGGCGGCCTTGTTCGCGGGCAGCGACTTGGCCATCTCGTACCAGTCGGCCTGCGTCGTGGCGTCGGTGAGGAACTTCGTGAACTCCTGGGCCGCCGCCTTGTGCTCGCTGCTCGCGAAGGAGACGAGGGACGAGCCGCCGATCATGGAGGCGGGCTGCTCGCCGTGCGGCAGCGGCACGGCGTCCCACTTGCCCTTCAACTGCGGGAGCTGATCGTTGATGTTCTGGACCATCCAGGGGCCGGAGGCGAACATCGGGACACGGTCGGCGCCGAAGTCCTTGATCACGTCGTAGCCGGGTGCGGCGGTGGTGTTCTTGGCAAGACCTGCCTCGAAGTACTTCTGGTACTCGGTGAACGCGGTGATCGCCTCGGGCGAGTCGAGCGTGAGCCTGCCGTCGGCGTCGGTGAGCGAGCCGCCTGCGGAGAACAGGTAGGGCAGCCAGTTCTGCCAGGAGCCCTGGCCGCCGGCGGGCAGGGAGAAGGCCCACTTGGTGGAGTCGAGCTTCTTCAGCGACTCGGCGAGCTCGAGGTGCTCGTCCCAGGTGACGGGCGCCTTGTCCACGCCGGCCTTCTCGGCGAGGTCGGTGCGGTAGTAGAGGACCCGGGTGTCGACGTACCAGGGGACGCCGTAGACCTCGCCGTCCTTCTCGTTGCCCTTCCACGCGGCCGGGAAGAAGTCGTCCTTCTTGAACGTCTTGGTGTCCACGGGCTCCAGGACACCGAGATCGATGAACTCGCCCACCCAGGTGGAGCCGAGCTGCGCCATGTCGGGAAGCTTGTCTGCAGCCGCGGCGGACACCAGCTTCTGATGGGCGACGTCCCAGCCGATCGGCGTCACCTTGACGGTGATGTCCGGGTACTTCTCGTTGAACTTCTTGGCCACACCGTCGATGCGCGCACCCTCCTCGCCCATGGCCCAGACGGTGAGCGTCTGCTTCGCGTTCGCACCGACCTGGCCTGACCCGCCGCTGCTGCAGGAGGTCAGACCGAGACCGAGACCGAGCGCCGAGACAACGGCGATAGCGGTGGTGGTGGTGCGGGACAAAGCGGGGCTGGACAGGGCGATGCGGGACATGCGGCTCCTCCTCGAGTTCACGCGCAGTCGTGCTTGTAAGCGCATACATGACCTTCCGGGACGAGGCCGGGGCGGCACAAGAGGTGGCTCGATAACGCTTGTGTAAACGCGCGGGAACGTGACGGGTGGTGCGCGGGCGACGGGCCGGTGGCGTGCCGGAGCGCGGCGGCAGGTGTCAGGGAGGCGCGGCGCACAGCAGTCGCCGCGGCAGCGGGCGCTCGGGGCGCGGGGCGCGCAGGGGGTATGCGTCACCGGCGGAAACCGCAGTTCAGACGGGTAGGTACGCGCAGAGTTGGCGGCGCATCGCGCCGCCGGGAGCCGTCGGCGGCGACCGGGGGCGCTCGAGGGCCGGTCAGCCGTCGCAGCCGCAGCTGGCGCGGCGCGCGAGCGTCGTCGGCAGCGTGCGCAGTTCGGTCGGCCGAGCGCGTTCCGCGAGCCGTGAGACGAGCAGCTCCACCGCCTCCTCGCCGAGCCGGGCCATCGGCTGCCGCACAGTGGTGAGCTCCGGTCGGACCATGCGGCTCAGCGGGATGCCGTCGAACCCGGTGATCGTGACATCCCCCGGTACGGAGACACCTCTCTCCACAAGCGCATACAACGCGCCGACCGCCATCTGGTCGTTCGCGAACACCATCCCCTGCGAGAGCGCGCCGTCCCGGTCCAGCAGTTCGACCACCGCCTTGCGCCCGGAGGCCAGAGTCAGATCACCCCGGGCGGCAGGTCTGTCCGGCATCGGCAGGCCCGTGGCGAGGTGCGCGGCCTGGAAGCCGCGGAAACGGGCCTCCGCGTCCGGCGAGTCGGCGGGGCCGCCGACAAAATCGAGGCGGCGCAGGCCGTGGTCGTCGATCAGATGCCGGGTGAGTTCGAGCTGGCCGTCGAAGTTCGCGGCCTCGATCCGGTCGAGCCCGGGCGAAACCTCTCCGGCCAGCACCACTACCGGGACCCGCCGGGAGACGACCTCGAGCGTCGCCGGCGGCATTCGCTGGGCCAGGACCGCCAGGCCTTCCACCCGTCCGGCGACATCCGCCATCGACTCGCCGGCCCGGTCGGCGTGCGCGGCGGAGATGAGCAGCGCGTAACCGTGCCGCCGGGCGGCACGCTCCATGCCGCGGATGACCTCGTCCCCGTAGAAGCTCAGCTCCGCGTCGTCGGTGTCCGGCGCGCCCTCCGCCTCGGCCTCGGGATCGGCGAAGTCAGGGAAACAGAGCCCGAGAACCCCGGTGGCCCGGCTGGCGAGCCCGCGCGCGCTCGCGCTGGGTACGTAGCCCAGTTCGCGTGCCGCCGACAGCACCTTCTGGCGCGTCGCGGCGCGCACACTGTCGGGGCTTCGATAGACGCGGGACACCGTGGCAATGGACACGCCGGCGCGCTCGGCGACGTCGTAGACGGTGGGGTCGCCCATGGTCTTCGTAGCCGCCCCTCGGTCTTTCCTGGCTGTACGGACGGACGCATGGGTCCGTGGAAGCGCATTCAGCGTAACGGCGGGTGGGTCGCCGCGACAACCACAGCCTGCTCTCCCCTCGGGCCTCCCCTGTGATGACCCCCCAGCCGCCGAGCTGCATGGTGCACGGGCGAGGAGGCCGGCGCGAGCCGCGACCGGCCCCCGTTCCGGTCGCGGCCTGGTCGCGGCCTGGTCGGTGTGCGGGTCGGTCATTCGGTTCAGCAGCGGCCACCGGCGGTGACGGGGGCGCCCGCGGCGGTATCGGTGACGGCCCGGTCGGAGCGACAGGTGCTGCCCTCCGGACAGGCTCTAGCCGTACGCGGCGCGCCATCTCACAGCAAAAGGCAAAAGCAAAGGCAAGGAGAGCTCTCTCCTTGCCACTCTCAACGTATAGCGCGCCGGGGGGCTTGCCGCAAGACCCGGGTCACGGCGCAGAATCGACGGCCGATGCCACAACCTGCGGAAACGGGGTCACGACATGCGTGAGTTGTTGTCGGAGTATGAGGGACGCGGTGACGTCGGACCGGTGGATGAACCCGCGGAGCGGCCGGCCGGCTCGTCGGAGGGAAGGCAAACAGAGTTGAGGACGTGCCCGACAAGAGGTTCGACAGAACTGGCAGCGCCGGAGATTCGACCGGCCACCGCGGTGCAACGGAGCACGGCTGCCTCGGAGGTGTCGCAGTGATCAAGCAGTACGTGTCGGATCTGCAGGAGATCGACGAGAAGCAGGTCGCGCTCGTCGGCGGCAAGGGCGCGCACCTGGGCGGGCTGTCGCGCATCGAAGGCATCCGCGTGCCGGGGGGCTTCTGCGTGACCACGGACGCCTTCCGGCGGATCATGGCGGAAGCTCCGTCGATCGACGATCGGCTCGATCAGCTGTCACGCTTGAGCCCGGACGACCAGGAGGCGATCCGCACGCTCAGCGCGCGGATTCGCCGGACCATCGAAGGGGTCGCCATCCCGGGCGATCTCGCTGCGGCGATCACCCGCGCGCTCACCCGGTTCGGCGAGCAAACCGCCTACGCCGTGCGATCCAGCGCGACGGCGGAGGACCTGCCGACGGCCTCGTTCGCCGGCCAACAGGACACCTACCTGAACGTCGTGGGGCCGACGGCGATCCTCCAGCACGTCAGCCGGTGCTGGGCCTCGCTGTTCACCGAGCGGGCCGTGACCTACCGTCAGCGGAACGGCATCGACCACCGTACGGTCCACATGGCCGTGGTCGTGCAGCAGATGGTCTTCCCTCATGCGGCCGGCATCCTGTTCACGGCCGACCCCGTCACGGGCAACCGGAAGGTCTCCACCGTGGACGCCGGCTTCGGCCTCGGCGAAGCCCTGGTCTCCGGCCTGGTGAACCCGGACGTCTTCACGGTGCGCCACGACGAGGTCGTCGCCAAGGCTGTCGCCGCCAAGCAGCTCGCCGTCGAGGCCCTGCCGGACGGCGGGACGCGCGAAGTGGCGATCGAGGCGCGGCGTCAGGAGCGGCCCGCGCTGACCGATGCGCAGGTCGTGCAGCTCGTGCAGCTCGGGCGGCGGATCGAAGCGCACTTCGGCCGCCCCCAGGACATCGAATGGTGCCTGACCGACGACGGCTTCCGGATCGTGCAGAGCCGGCCGATCACGACGCTCTTTCCCGTCCCCGAGGCCGGCGACCAGGAGAATCACGTCTACGTCTCCGTTGGTCACGGGCAGATGATGACCGACCCCATGAAGCCCCTCGGGCTCTCCATGTGGCAGCTGACGGCCATGGTGCCGATGCACGAGGCCGGCGGGAGGCTGTTCGTCGACGTCACCCGGCGCCTGGCCTCGCCCTCGAGCCGCGCAGGCCTTCTGGACGTCCTGGGGAGAGGCGATCCGCTGATCAGGGACGCTCTGGAGACCGTCCTCGACCGCGACGACTTTGTCCCCTCGCTTCCGGACGCCGGTCCCGGCGGGCCGCCGGCCGGCGGTGCGCCCGCCCCCGTCGGGACCGACCCGGCCATCGTCAGCGAGCTGATCAAGCGCAGCCAGGAGTCCATCGCCGCCCTGGAACGCGACATCCGGACGAAGACCGGACCGGCGCTGTTCGACTTCCTGCTGGAGGCCTTCGAGGAGCACAAGCGAGCCCTCGCAGATCCGCTGAGCATGCAGGCGATCACGGCGGGGATGGAGGCCACGTGGTGGCTCAACGACAAGCTGCAGGAGTGGCTGGGCGAGAAGAACGCGGCCGACACGCTCACCCTGTCCGCCCCTGACAACGTCACGTCGGAAATGGGACTGGCGCTGCTCGACGTCGCGGACGTGATCCGCCCGCACCCGGAGGTCGTGGCGTTCCTGCAGGACGTCGAGGGCGAGGACTTGTCGGACGAACTGGCGAAGCTCGCCGGCGGGGCCGAGGCGCGCGACGCCATCGAGTCCTACCTCGACCGGTACGGCATGCGCTGCGTCGGCGAGATCGACATCACGAGGCCGCGCTGGCGTGAGCGCCCCGGCACGCTCGTGCCCGTGATCCTCGACAACGTCAGGAACTTCGGTCCGGGTGCCGCCGAACGGCGCTTCGAGGAGGGGCGGCAGAGGGCGTGGGAGAAGGAGCAGGACGTGCTCTCCCGCCTTCGTGCCCTGCCGGACGGGGGCGAGAAGGCCGACGAGGCCAAGCGCATGATCGACCGGGTCAGGACGTTCATCGGGTACCGGGAGTACCCGAAGTACGGCATCGTCAGCCGCTACTTCGTCTACAAGCAGGCCCTGATGGCGGAGGCCGAACGCCTCGTGCGGGCAGGCGTGGTGTCCGAGCGGGAGGACGTCTTCCATCTCACGTTCCAGGAATTCCGTGATGCCGTGCGCGCGCAGCGGGTGGACGGCCGGCTGATCGAGCAGCGCAAGGAGGCGTTCCGGTCGTACCACGCGCTCACGCCGCCCCGGGTGCTCACCTCGGACGGTGAGGCCGTCACCGGGGCCTACCGGCGCGAGGACGTGCCGGACGGCTCCCTGGTAGGTCTGCCGGTCTCCGCAGGAACCGTGGAGGGAAGGGCCCGCGTCGTCCTCGACATGGCGGACGCGGATCTCGAGGAGGGCGACATCCTGGTCACGACCTTCACCGACCCCAGTTGGTCACCGCTGTTCGTCGGAGCCGCGGGCCTGGTGACGGAGGTGGGCGGCCTGATGACCCACGGCGCGGTGATCGCCCGGGAGTACGGCCTGCCGGCCGTCGTGGGCGTGGAGCAGGCCACCCGGCTGATCCGGGACGGTCAGCGGATCCGCGTACACGGAACCGACGGGTACGTCGAGATCCTGCCTTGACCGCCGAGGACTGCCGGACGCCGGCAATCCTCGAAGGTGCGCCGCGTCGTCGAACCGCGCGACCTCTCGCACACTCCGCGCCGCGGCACGCCCCACGTCCGCGTCGGCCGATCGAACCGAACACCGCTCCCGCGAGGCGGGCGTAACTCCCCCCATGGCGGGCACTCGTACGCCGGCTTGGCGGAAAAGGGACCGCCGGACGGAGAATCCGAGAGGTATGCCCCATGGAGATATCCGGCGTCATCAGCGCGATCGTGATCGGCCTCGTCATCGGCGTACTGGGGCGGCTGGTGGTTCCCGGCCGTCAGCACATCGGGGTGCTGTGGACGATCGTCGTCGGCATCGCCGCCGCGTTCGTCGGCACTGCTCTGGCCGTGGCATTCGGGGTGGCGGACACCGAGGGTGTCGACTGGGTCCAGTGGCTCATCCAGATCGCACTCGCCGCGGCGGGTGTCGCCGCGCTGACTCGAGTCAAGGCCCTTCGCTGACCACGGCCGACGCGGGGCGCGTCAGGCGAGCGGCCGGCACAGCAGCGCGTCCGGGGTCCTGGCCGAGCCGACGCGGCCGGTGTACGCGACACCGGCCGCGTACTCGTCGTCCGCGCACTGGCCCTTGAAGCGGCCGTGGGCGAAGTCGCCGCCTCCGGCCGCCGGGGGCCGGTTGTCGCCGCGGTCGAACCACACGGTCCGGTCCGTCGTCCCGAGCCGCTCCCCGGCCGAGGCGCAGAGGGCACTGGACACGGCGGCCCCTCGGACGCCGTAGCCGATGAGGAAGTGGTCGGCCGGGCACTGGAGTTTGGTGTAGCCCGAGGCCCAGTCACCGCCCGGGCGGACATGCCGCTCGTCGCGCACCACCGTGTGCCGGCCGTCCGCCGCCCACAGATCCCGCCCGCCCGCGTCGGTGCACAGGCCGCGGTTGCCGGTGTGACCGAGGCCGGTGAGACGCTGACCGTCGGGGCAGACCGCCTTGCGGGCGCCGGGGTCCCAGTCCTCCGCTGCCCGCATCCGCAGGGACTGGACGAAATCGCCGTGGTCGGGGCTGAGCATCGACCAGCGGTCGGTGATCGGGACCGGTCCGGGGCGCCCCTCGGCGGCGATCAGCCGGCTCCACGCGCCTGCCCGCCAGTCGTCGCCGTCGAAGACGCCGATGCGCCGGCCGGCCGAGTCCCAGTGGAGCAGAGCCCAGCCGTTGCCCTTCGTGTCCTCGTGCCAGCCGACGAGGGGCCAGTAGGCGAAGTCGGCGTCCGTCCTGACCAGTTCGTCGACGAAGTTCTCGAACCACGCCCGCGGCTTCTCGCCGTGCTCGTCCCGGCCGCCGATGCCGAACTCGCTGATCCACACAGGCGCGGTGAAGTGCCGCTTCCCTTGGGCGGTGACATAGAAGGCCTGCTGGTGCAGCACGTCACGGAGCTCCGCGCGGCTGAAGTCCCGGTAACGCCTGTCGGAGGTCTCGCCCATGCCGGTCGCGCCGCTGTGCCTGGGCCCCGTGTAGTCGTAGAAGTGGGCCGAGTAGACCAGCTTGCCCGACCGCACGAGGGTGTGGGAGAGCCGTTGCACGGGATCCAGGGTGGGGCGTTCGTGGGGCAGACCGTCGACGGGGATGCCTGTCCAGTTGATGCCCTCGACGACGATCAGGAGATCCGGATTTGCCTCTTGGAGGATGCGGTCACCCAGGCGCTGGGAGGCGGCGAACCAGTCGTGGTCGTCGCCGAGGCCCCAGTTGGGGTCGTCCCAGACCGAGCGCCGGACCTCGTTGTAGAGGTCGGCGCCGACGACTCGTGGGTTGCTCTTGTAGCGGCGTGCCATGAAGAGCCAGTCGTTCTCCCACGCCTGGTTGCTCTGGCTCGCGTTCCAGCGCTCGTTGCCGTCCACGGCGCAGCACCAGCGGGTGGTGTTGGTGTGGTTGTTGAGTACGACCGCCAGGCCGGCGTCGGTGAGCGCGGTGACGGTCGCGTCGTAGATCTCCAGCGGTGTCTTTCCGCGCAGGGCCGGGTTGGCCGTGACCGCGGCGTCGGCGACGGGGCGTCGGTCGTGCAGCATTTCGTTGGAGAAGGGCAGGCGAATGCTGTTCAGGCCGAGTTCACGGAATCCGGCGACGATCTCGGACATCGGGGCACGGTCCAGGCCGAGGGGGATGCGGTCGGACTTCTCACCCGCGTGATGATTCGCCGGGTCCTCCTGGTCGCCGCTCCCGTTCCAGGTTCCGCTCGCGCCGTGCCAGTTGCCGGACTTGAGCTTGAAGCGGTTGCCGCGGGCGTCGACGATGTAGCGGCCGCGGGTGCTGAGCGGCGGGGTCCAGTCCGCGGCAGCCGACCGCACGGCGGGCAGGGCGGCGGTGGGCGGCGCGCCGGCCGCGGGTGACTGCTCGTCCGCTCTGGCGGGAAGCGCCGCCACCGCGCTCGCGAGGAGACCCGGAATCAGGGCGACCAGCACGCACTTGACGAACGACCTGTTCATGACCGTCCACTCCGATCCGGTTGCCGCCCCTCGAGCTCACGCGCCCAGCAGCACCGCCTGCACCGACGAAACGACAGCGATTGACATGGCTGCGCCATAATGACGGGGCCGGGCATCGATGAACAGACCGCCGTCGGCACACGAGCCGCTGCCCGCGGTGTCCTGAACAGCCGGCCGCAAACACCGCCGACTTAAACGGAGAAGCATGTCCCCGCCGCCGACTGGCCGGCCGGGATCCGCGAGGGGTCCGGGCCGGCCGTCTGCCTCCCTCCTCGACTACTTCAGGGCGTAGGCCCGGGTGATGGTCTGCACGGTGCGGTTGCCCGCGGAATCCCACGCCTCCGTCCTGAGGGTCACGAAGCCGTTGGTGTCCGCCAACTTGGGGTGCCGCAGCTTGACCCGGAAGGAGTTGCCGTCCTTCCGCTGGACCTTGGCGGACGTCCAAGTGGCCCCGTCGTCGTAGGAGACCGAGACCTTGGCGCCGTCCATCGCGGTGGAGCCGGACCAACCCTTGGCGCGGCCGGCGTTCACGGTGAAAGCGAACGACTGGCCGGCCGGGAACTGGTTGAGGGCGTCCAGCGGCACCTCGTGGTCGAGCTGCACCGTGGCCCAGCTCCGCCGATGATCCGGCGAGATGGCGGTTGAGAATGCCGGACCTCTTCAGGCCGCACCGACCTCCTCGGCCGTCGGGAACGACTCCTGCGCACCCTCGCGGGTGACCGCGGCCGCGCCCACCCGGACGGCGAACCCGGCAGCGGCCACGAGGGTTTCGCCTTGCCCGAGCCGCCATGCCAGAGCCGCGGTGAAGGCGTCACCGGCGCCGGTCGTGTCGACCGGTTCCACTCGCGGGCTCGGCACCCGCTCGCAAGCACCGTCGGCGGCGACCAGGGCGCCCTCCGCGCCCAGGGTGACGACCACCGACCGGGGACCGAGGTCCAGGAGCGCCTGCGCCCACTCCTCGGGTTGCTGCGCTGCCGACTCCCCCAGGATGAACCGGGCCTCGTGCTCGTTCACGACCAGCGGGTCGCAGGCGGCGAGCACGTCCAGGGGCAGCGGCACGGGTGGGGACGGGTTGAGGACGAGGCGGGCGCCGGGCGGCAGGGTGCGGGCCACCTCCGCGACCGTGGCGAGGGGGATCTCGAGCTGGACCGACACCACCCGGGCGCGGGCGAGCAGATGGCCCGCGGCCCGGATGTCGTCGGGTGTCAGCCGGGCGTTGGCGCCGGGCGAGACCACGATGCTGTTGTCGCCCGACGGGTCGACCGTGATCAGCGCGACCCCGGTGGGGGCCCCGCCGACGAGGATCCCTGCCGTGTCGACACCGGCTGCACGTTGCGAGTCGAGCAGCAGCCGCCCGTGGGCGTCGTCGCCGACCCTGGCCAGCAGGGCCGTGCGGGCGCCGAGGCGGGCTGCGGCGACCGCCTGGTTGGCGCCCTTGCCGCCCGGGTGGACGGCGAGGTCGGAGCCGAGGACGGTCTCGCCGGCGGCGGGGCGGCGTTCGACGCCGACGACCAGGTCGGCGTTGGCGGAGCCGACGACCAGCAGGTCGTAGCCGTTCGCGCCGGACCCGTTCTGGCGCTCAAGGGTCATGAGAAGTCCGCCACCTTCTCGCGGGTGACGACCTCGACCGGCGCCTTCATCGTGCTCTCGATCTTCTTGTCCTTCACTGCCTTCACCGGAGACCGTGGCGACGGACAGCCCCGCCGCGGCCGCGACATCCTTGATGCCGGCCATGCCCGGCCACCTCCTTGTGGTTTCCGTGAGCCTGCGATGCCATGGACCGAGGCGCCATGGAAACGATTACACGAGGAGATGGAAACGTTTACACACCTCGCCGCGCAAGCCCCTCGCGGCGGGCGAGATCGGATCGTGACGAGACGGCCGGCCTGCCGGACCGGCGAACGAGCAAGCCGTGGACGCACCACCCCAGGGCCGCGCCAACGGCGTACCAGACAAGGTCGGGTGCGTTGAACGTGGATCCGAGGACGAGGTGGGCGATTGCGCTACGCCGGCCCAGCTCCGCGGGCACGCCGGTGAGTTGCAGCAGCTCGACCGCCCAGCTGAACCCCAGCGCCACCCCGGCAGCCGCGACGGGCCGCGATCGGGGTGCCACGAACACGACCAGCGCGAGGATCAGAACGGCGTACAGCGCGTCCCCGGCGTACTTCGCGACGCACCCGTCCACCAGGGCCCTGATTCCGAGGCCCGCCACGACCGTCACCACCGCCGCCGCGGCCGCCGCCGCCCGGGTCCGCGAGAACCCGCCCACCCCTCGAGAGATCATCCGATCAACCTAGGACGCGCGCGAAGAACATGCGACCGGAACGCGATCACACCCGTGCGGGCTCGCCTGTGACGCGGGAAACGCAGAAGACCCCAGATCTACTGGGGTCTTCGCTGGTGTCCGAGGGGGGACTTGAACCCCCACGCCCGATAAAGGGCACTAGCACCTCAAGCTAGCGCGTCTGCCATTCCGCCACCCGGACCAGGTGGTCGGCCCCGGTCTCCCGCGGCGACATGGACAACAATACCAAAGGATCGAGGTGCCCCTCACCCACGTTTTGCGTGGTCAGTGGGGTGCGCGGCGACGCGCGGAGGCTGTCGCCACAACACGTGTCCACACAGTTGCACCGCGTGAGGTTACCGTCGGCTGCGTGAGTCAACGCCTCTCTCGACGGCCCCGCCCGCTCTCTCCGCTGCGCGAGCATCTACGGGACACGTTCTGGTTCGCCCCCACTCTCGCGCTCGTGCTGATCTGCGCGGTCTGGAGTGTGATCGACACCTTCGACGCCGCTCTCCTGGAGTCGCTCCAGGAGGACCGTGACTTCGACACCGTCCGGACGCTCATCTCCTGGGCGGAGGACGCCAAGGTCGTCGTGACCACGGTCAGCTCCGCGATGATGACCTTCATCGGTGTCGTCTTCAGCATCTCGCTCGTCGCCGTGCAGATGGCGGCGGGCAACTTCAGCCCCCGAATCGTACGGATCTTCATCCGGAGCCGGATCAGCAAGCTGACGTTCTCGGTGTTCCTCTCGACGTTCCTGCTGTCGCTGCTGGTTCTCACGTCGTACGACAGCGAGACCGATCCGCGGAAGGTGATGTCGGTGCCGCTGTTCCAGGGAGCGCTGACACTGCTGATGGTCGTGCTCAGTCTGCTGCTGTTCATCGCCTATGTGACGCAGACGCTTCAGCTGATGAAGGTCGGTCCCGTCGTGGAGCGGGTGACGAAGGAGTCGTTCCGGGTGCTGCACCGGATGCCGGCGCAGGATTCGGTGCCGACGCCGCTGTCCGACGAGGTGACATTCGTCCCGCATCACGGGCGGGCGGGGACCCTGCGGGACCTGCATGTGGCCCGGCTGGTGCGGGCCGCCCGCCGCAAGGACGTGGTGCTGCGCGTCATTCCCCGAATCGGGGACTTCGTGGTGCCGGGCATGCACGTCGTCGCCGTGCACGGCGGGCGGGAGGGGCTGCCCGCGCGGCGCGTCCTGCAGTCCGCGCTGTCGGTCGGCACGGAGCGGACGTTCCATCAGGACCTGGGCTTCGGACTGCGTCAGCTGTCCGACATCGGCCTGCGCGCGCTCTCACCGGCGGTGAACGACCCGACCACCGCCGTACAGTGCATCGACCGGATCGTGTACTTCCTGGCGGCAGTGGCGCATCTCCCGCTCGGCGCTGTGCAGCACCGGGACGGCGACGGCGTGGTGCGGTTGGTGCAGGACGGTCCCGGGTGGGGGGATCTGGTCGATCTCGGGTTCTCGGAGTTGCGGGGCCGTGCGGTGGGCGATCCGCAGGTGTCCCGGCGGCTCGTCGCCTCCTTCGACGACCTGCTGCGGTTCGTGCCCGACGAGCGGCGCGAGCCCCTGCTCCGCCACCGGGCGCTGCTGGTGCAGGCGGTGCAGCGGGGCCTGCCCGAAGCGGCCGAGCGCGCGTTCGCGCTGGAGGCCGACCGCCAGGGCATCGGCTGAGGCGCCGGACGGCGAAGACGGCGGCCGCACATGCCGGTCGAGTCGGTCCTACCGCACGGCGCTCAGCGTCGCGTAGACGACGACGTTGCCCTGGTAGCCGGTGCTGCGGGAGTAGTCGCCGCCACAGGTGATCACCCGTAGTTCGGGCCGGTCCGAATCGCCGTAGACCTTCTCGTCGGGGAAGTCCCTCTTGTCGTGGACCTCCACGGCGTCGACGGTGAAGACGGCGGTGCGGTGGTCCTCCCGCACGACCTCGACCTTGTCACCCTTGGTGAGGGCGCCGAGCCGGTAGAAGACGCCGGGGCCCATGGGGGTGTACACGTGCCCGGCGGTGATGGCTGTCCCGACCGCACCGGGGGCCGTGCCGTCGCCGTACCAGCCGGCCAGTCCCGGTTGCTCGGCCGGCGGGGTCTGCAGCGTGCCGGTGTGGTCCAGCTCCAGGCGTGACATGGGGGCGTTCACCCCGATGGCCGGGATCATCATCCGGACGGGGTCCGACGGGGGGAGCGCCGGGACCCCGGTGGGCGTCGGCGTGTTCCGAGGAGCGGGTCGAGCAGGCCGGTCGTCCTGGGCGGAGGCGGACCGGGCCTGGGCGGGCGAGGGCTGCGGCGGTTGGCCGTCGAGTACGGCGTTGGCCACCAGCAGGATTCCCGCGATCAGCGCGCAGGCGCACATCTTGTACGAGGGGACCAGGGGCGGCGGTTGTTCAGCGTTGCTCGGCCGGTGGCCGTTTTCCATCGGGGCGGGCCTTTGCTCTGCGGCGGACGGGGCATCCCTGCGGCCCCCGGCACCTGTGTGGTGGCCGGGGGCCGCGGGTGGATGACGGTCGGTCAGGCGCTGACGCCGCTCGGGCGGCGGCGCATCCTGACCACGGTGCCGGCGACGGCGCCGGTGACCAGCACACCGCCGAGGGCGAGTTGGGTGGTGTTGTCCGTGGCGCCGAAGCCCGCGTCGACCGCGCCGTTGGGACGGCCGCTGATCTCGTACGTGCCGGTGACCTTGGTCCTCGGGGGGCACTTCAGGGTGACGGTGTCGCTGCCGGAATCGGCGTCGTCGGGGACCGTGAACTCGCCCTTCAGCACACCCTCCTCGTCGCTCTCCAGCAGATGGAATTGTCCGCCCGCCTCCGACTCCCCCTTCCCGTAGGTCTCGTCGCCGCAGGCGTTGGTGGTGACGGTGACCGTGGTGCCCGGCGCGGCCCTCCGCTCGCTGATGCTGATGCGCCCCTCGTCCTCCTCCGCGGCCATGGCGGCGGGGGCGGACAGAGCAAGGGCACCCAGGATCAGGGCGGCCGGGATGCCGGCACGTGCCATACGCATGAAAATCCTCCAGTGGAGCAGGGTCCGGCCTGTCTGCGCGGCGCCTCCGCTGTGCTCCTCGCACGAGGCAACCGACAGTTAGTGATCACCGCTCTGCGGCTTGCCGACACCTCTGTCACCCTGTAAGGGGCAGGGCCGGCTCCTCCCACTGATGTCGCGTCGCAGGTCGTCGCGGTGAGGACACTGCGGCGACCGCAACCGGGTGACGGCGAACGGGCTAGTGGTCCCGGTCCCCTCACGCCAAAGGACGCGCATGGCACCGTTCCCGAGAGGCCCCTTCGGCGAAGGGTCCGACGCCGGAGATCGCTCCGGCGGCCTGAAGGCCTAGGCAGTTTCGTTTGGATCAAGATGGGGGCGAGTAACCGGCCGTGGTCTCCGGGTGGCACGCTCAAGCGATGCAGTCATGGACCTCATCCATCGAGAACGGCCTGCGGCTTCTGCTCAATGAGTGGGATCCGATCGGCGTCGCCGACGACGTGCAGGACGAGTACGACTGCATGCTCGCCCCCTTGCTCCGGCAGCTCCGTAGTGGCGCCAACCAGATGGAGATCGGCGCGTTCCTACGGCACGAGCTGGAGGATCACTTCGGACTCGATCCTCTCGGCCTATGTCCCGAAGCGATGGCCGCCCGAGTGATCGCCTGGTGGACCGCTACAAGTACGGCTGATGGCACCGGCAGCTCCTAGCCGCACTCTCCGCATCGCCTGATCGTTGGTCGGGGTGTGCCGTTGACCGATGATGGCGATTCGTGAAAATGGCCGGGGTCGCTCCTCGCCTCCCGTGGTTGGTTCTTGATGGATGGGGGAGGTGGGGAGCGAAGGCCGGGCCTTGATCCTCTGTGGCTGAGTTGGAGCCATGACGGGTGACTGGAGGATGGATCGGATTGGGGCTGCTCTGCGAGGCGAGAACCCGACCGTGCTGCGGCGACTTGAGTCGGGGTTCGCGGTGATCGGCGACGTTCAGTTCTTGCCGGGTTACTCGGTTCTCCTCGTGGACGAACCCGGTGTTCAGCGGCTGTCTGATCTGCCGAAGGCGAGGCGGCTGTCGTTTCTGTCCGACATGGACCGGCTTGGAGAAGCCGTTGAGCGCGTCTGCCGACGCTTGGACCCCGACTTCCGCCGGGTCAACCTGGAGATTCTGGGGAACACCGACCCCTTCCTGCATGCCCACGTCTGGCCGCGGTTCGATTGGGAGCCGGCCGAGCTGGTGGGCAAGCCTGTGTGGCTATATCCGGGTGACCGGTGGAGTGACGAGGGGTTCAGGCTGGGGCCGCAGCATGACGTGCTGCGGGACGGGATCGGGAGCGAACTGGATCGGTTGCGTTCGATGAGCTGACGGCGTGAGCCTGCCGATCGTCAGGTCGGCAGGCTCGGTGATCAGCGACGGTCAGTGAACGACGGTCCCGGCACCGCTTCCGAGCTCCGTCGGCTGTGCCTACTCGGGCGGGGCGACCGTGGCGGTGGATTGCTTCGCGCGGCGGAGAGCGTCGGCAACGAATCCACTGGCTTTCAACTCCTCGACGAGGTCCCGCAGGAACTGGATGGTCTCGGGCCGTCGGGCCCTGGTCGTTCCCACCGCCTGCCGGATCTGCATGAACGGGCCTTCGATGAGTCGTACTTCGGCATGTGCCGCCACGAACTCCGTCATCGGCTGCCTGATGCCGGCTGCGACCTCCAAGCCCTGAGCGCGAAACTCATCGACACCTTCCTCGCCCCGCACGATGGTCGCGTGCTCCAGAGTGCGGGAGAGAAAGAGGTCGTAGGCAGAACCACGCTTCACGCCGATACGTACACCCGCACGGTCGACGTCGGCGATCGTGGTGAGGGGTGAGTCATGCGGTACGGCGAACACACCCTCGATCACCACGTACGGTGCAGTGAACGCGACCTCAGCCTCTCGTTCGGGGTCGATGGCCAGGAAGCAGATATCGGCCTGCCCCGCCGTCATCGCCTGGTGAGACTTTCGCGCCGCGTCGAAGCAGACGAGTTCCACCGGCACGTTCAGCCGCGCGCCGACTTCACGCGCAATGTCGACCGTAACGCCGGTCGGCGCGGTCGTAGTTCCCTGGGCCAACACCGGATTGCCTAGATTGATCGAGGCCCGTAGTGCACCAATCGGCGCCAGATCCTTCGCGATGGCAGCAGTCGTGATCTTCATGGCTCGGACTCTAGGCCGGCGTCCCTCGGGACTGAAGGTCGGAGGTCGGTCACCCCTCGCCGCCGAACGTGCAAGTGATGGCCTTCTCCACTGCTCCCCAACGGACCATCCCCATCTCGCAGGACCATCCCCCGGGGTGCGGGGAGCAGAAGGGAGGGCTCGTCCGCCGGCGGCGGGAGCTCGCAGGGCGCAGGACGAGGGAGGGAAGGGTGCTGGAGCTGGTGGGCCGGCGCATGATCTGGCCGCGGCCCTTCGTGAGTTCCTCACCCGCGCTCTTCGGTCAGTGAAGCGATTCAGGCCGGGCGACGAAGCGGGCGAGCTCCTCGGCAGCGCCGCGGGGCAGGCGGGCCACTGCTGCCTCCGGCAAGGCCGCGATCACGGCGTGCAATCGCGTCCCGAGGTCTGGAAACAGGGCCCAGGCCGAAGCAGGGGCGTTCACAGCGGCAAGCAACAGGTCCCCCTCGTAGAAGTAGGCGTCAAGCAGCGGCTCCTCGAGCAGCAAGAACACTGCGAGCGGAAGAACGTACGGCAGTGCCACCTGTTGCGAGAGGAGCGTGCGCAGATCCGCCGGACCGAGTTCGCCCAACGGAACCTGCCGCAACTCGTGCACCTTGCGCACCAAACGGGTCGCGTCAGAAGCAGGAGGCGCCCAGTGAGGTGGGTCCAGTTCATCGAGCGTGCGGTCGAGGTGCAGCAGATGGTCCATGAGGTTCATTGTCGCCGGAACAGGAAGGGGATCTCTGACTCAGGTCACTAAGGGGGTGGCTCCTGATCGCGCGGGATGAATACGCACGGTCGGCCAGGACGGCATCCGGGCGGGTCCTCGGTCTTCCGGGACCGCTTCGTGGAACGCGGATGCCGGCCATGACGACCTCGAAGGCTGCTGCGTCGCCCGCGTGGCCTGCGGTGATGCGGGCGGACAGCGGCCGTGCAGAATTCCTGACTCGGCAAGACCAGGGCCTCTCGTTCCGACCACGCCGGGCTCGCGGGCCCTGGCACGCCCGCTCACCGCGGTTTTCAGGCCTTGAGCTGGTACTCGGGGAAGTTGCCCGGCAGTCGCTCCCCCACCGGGCCTTCGGTCACCGCCCGTACCAGCAGTTCGCCGCCGACGAACGCCCCGCGCCACGACGCACCGAAGCCGCCGAAGAGCTCGTCGCGGTCGCCGCGGGAACGGGGTTTGTTGTGGCCGGCCTTGAAGGCGCGGATCTGGGGGGCGAGTCGCTGGAACGCCGCCGGGTCGTCGGTGCACAGGGTCGCCACGAGCGCGCCGTTGGATGCGTTCATCGCGGCGAGCAGCTCCGCCTCCGTGTCGACGAGGACGATCGTGTCGACCGGGCCGAAGGGCTCCGCGTGGTGCAACGGGGAGGACGGCGGCGGCTCCAGGAGCGTGACGGGCGGGAAGTAGGCGGAGGTGTCCTGGCCGGGGAGGAAGTGACCGTCGGCCAGGGAGCCGCGGTGCAGGGGGACGGCACCGCGGTCGATGGCCTCCGCCACCTGGTCGGCGAGCTCCTTCGCCTTCGCCGCGTTGATGAGCGGGCCGAAGTCGAGTGCGGGCAGCGGGTCGTCGGGGTGTTCGACGGCGATGGGGTGGCCGGTGCGGATGGAGCGTACGGCGGGGAGGTAGGCGGCGAGGAAGTCGGCGAACGCCTCCCGCTGGACGACGAACCGGGGGTAGGCGGTGCAGCGCTGCTTGCCGTAGTCGAACAGCTTGGGGATGACGGCGGTGAGCGCGGACCAGTCGGTGTAGTTCCAGATGCCCCAGGTGTTGAGGCCTTCCTGCTCCAGGATGTGGCGCTTGCCGAGGTCGGCCACGGCGGTGGCGATTCGGGCGCCGGTGTCGCGTCCGCCGACGAAGGATACGCAGCCGATCTCCGGCGAGCGGACGAGGGCTTCCGAGAGTTCCCCGCCGCTGCCGCTGACCAGGGTGAGGGGTACGCCTTCGCGGGCGGCGAGGGCGCAGGCGAGGGTGAGGCAGGCGACGCCGCCGTCGGTCGGGGCCTTGGCGATGACCGCGTTGCCGGCCAGGGCCTGCACCAGCATGGCGTGGACGAGAACGGACATCGGGTAGTTCCAGCTGGCGATGTTGGAGACCGGACCCGCGAGCGGTGAACGTCCTTCCAGCATCGGCTCGATGCCCTCGACGTACCAGCGCACTCCGTCGATCGCCCGGTCGACGTCGGCCTGGGCGAGCCGCCAGGGCTTGCCGATCTCCCAGACGAGCAGGAGGGCCAGCAGTTCACGGTGCTGGGTCAGGGCGTCGAGTGCGGCGGCGACGCGGGCGCGGCGTTCGGGCAGCGGTATGTGGCGCCAGGCCCGGTGCTGGTCGAGCGAGGCGCGTACGGCCTGCTGCGCGGTGGCCGCGTCCAGGCGGGGCGGGCCGGCGACGGGGCCGAGGTCGACGGGGCTGGTGGCGGGCAGCGCTCGGCCGTCCGCATGCCACTGTGCGCCCCAGAGGTTGAGGACGCGCTCGTCCCGGAACGCTTCCGGGGCGAGGGTGAGGCAGCGCTGCCAGGCGTCGGTCCAGGCGGTGCCGGGCTTGAGGGTGAGGGTGGTTGCCATGGGTGAACTCCGCTCGTGACGAGTCGTACGGGGCGGGAGGTGGCAGGGGCGGCCGGCGCGCACACGCCGGCCACCGGGGAGTTGCTCTGTTCGCAGGTGGGCGGGCGTACCCGCTGAATCAGGCCGCGGTCGTGCGGGCGAGCTCCGCGAGGCGTTCCAGCACCAGACGTGAGGTCTCCGTGGGCGTCGAGCCGACTCGTACGCCGGCGGCTTCGAGTGCCTGCTGCTTGGCCTTGGCCGTGCCGCTGGAGCCGGAGACGATGGCGCCGGCGTGGCCCATGGTCTTGCCCTCCGGGGCGGTGAAGCCGGCGATGTAGCCGACGACCGGCTTGGTGACGTGCTCGGTGATGTACGCGGCGGCGCGTTCCTCCGCATCGCCGCCTATCTCGCCGATGAGGACGATGAGTTCGGTGTCGGGGTCCTGTTCGAAGGCGGCGAGGCAGTCGATGTGGGTGGTGCCGACGACGGGGTCACCGCCGATGCCGACCGCCGACGAGAATCCGATCTCGCGCAGTTCGTACATGAGCTGGTAGGTGAGGGTGCCGGACTTGGAGACGAGTCCGATGCGACCGGGTTTGGCTGTGATGTCCGCGGGGATGATGCCCGCGTTGGACTGGCCGGGGCTGATGAGTCCGGGGCAGTTGGGGCCGATGATCCGCGTGCCGCGTTCGGCCGCGTACGCCTGGAAGGCGACGGCGTCGTGCACGGGGATGCCCTCGGTGATGACGACGGCGAGCTCGATGCCGGCGTCGGCGGCTTCCATGACGGCGGCCTTGGCGAACGGCGGCGGTACGAACACGACGGTGACGTCCGCGCCGGTGGCCGCCATGGCGTCGCCGACGGTGCCGAAGACGGGGACCGCACGCTCGCCGAAGTCGACGACCTGGCCCGCCTTGCGCGGGTTCACCCCGGCGACGATGTCGGTCCCGGACGCCAGCATCCGGAGTGTGTGCTTCATGCCCTCGGCGCCGGTCATGCCCTGGACGAGGACCTTGCTCTCCTTGGTGAGGAAGATGGCCATGGTTTCCCGGTCCTTTCAGATGGCGAGGTCGGCGGCCTGGCGGGCGGCGCCGTCCATGGTTGTTGCCTGGCGGACGAGCGGGTGGGCGCGGTCGTCGAGGATGGTGCGGCCGCGGGCGGCGTTGTTGCCGTCGAGGCGGACGACGAGGGGTTTGGTCAGGCGCACCGAGTCGAGTGCCTGGACGATTCCTTCGGCGACGGCATCGCAGGCGGTGATGCCGCCGAAGACGTTCACGAGCACGCTGTTCACATCGCGGTCGGAGAGGATGACCGACAGTCCGTCGGCCATGACCTGGGCCGACGCTCCGCCGCCGATGTCCAGGAAGTTGGCGGGGCGGGCTCCGCAGCCGGCCACCACGTCGAGTGTGGACATGACGAGTCCGGCGCCGTTGCCGATGACGCCGACCGTGCCGTCGAGTTTGACGTAGTTGAGGCCCTTGGCGGCGGCCACCGCCTCCAGCGGGTCCTCGTGCATGGCGGTTTCGTCACCGCCCCAACGTGACTGACGGAAGCGGGCGTTGTCGTCGAGCGTGACCTTGCCGTCGAGAGCGACGATCTCGCCGGACGCAGTGCGCACGAGCGGGTTCACCTCGACCAGGAGGGCGTCCTCGCGGACGAGGACCTGCCACAGGGACTGCAGGACGGGTGCCACGTCCGCGGGCAGCCCCGCCGCCGCCGCGATCTCGGCGGCCTTGGCGGGCGTGACGCCCTCCGCGGGCGCTATGGGGATGCGCGCGACCGCTTCGGGGCGGGTGGCGGCGACCTCCTCGATGTCCATGCCTCCTTCGGCGGACGCGATGGCGAGGAAGGTGCCGGCGGCACGGTCGAGGACGTAGGAGACGTAGAACTCCGTCTCGATGTCGACGGGCCGGGCGAGCATCACCTTGCGTACGGTGTGGCCCTTGATGTCCATGCCGAGGATCTGGCGGGCCGTCATCTCCGCGGCCGCGGCGTCGGCGGCGAGTTTGACACCGCCCGCCTTGCCGCGGCCTCCGGTCTTCACCTGGGCCTTGACGACGACACTGCCGCCGAGCCGTTCGGCGGCCTCGCGGGCCTGTCGGGCCGTGTCCGCGGTCTCTGCTTCCGGAACGGGGATGCCGTACTCCCCGAAGAGTTCCCTCGCTTGGTGCTCGTACAGATCCATGCCGGGCTCCCAGTGCTTCGTCCGAAACGAATGAAAGTGCCGCACGCCCCCTGGACACCACCCACCGGATGCGGGATAACAAGCTTCATACAGTATTCGTCGACTGTATGCAATCTACCGCGAAGCACACCGGGGAGGCGCACCGGCGCCTTCTCGCCCAGTACACCGACTCCCCTACGAAGGGACAGGACTTCGCCATGCCCGACGACAACAGCCAGCAACTCATCTCGGGTGGACACCTGGTCGCCAAGGCGCTCAAAGCAGAGGGTGTCGAGGTCATCTACACCCTCTGCGGCGGCCACATCATCGACATCTACGACGGCTGCGTGGACGAAGGCATCGAAGTCGTCGACGTACGCCACGAGCAGGTCGCGGCCCACGCGGCCGACGGCTACGCGCGCATCACCGGCAAGCCGGGTTGCGCCGTCGTCACGGCCGGGCCGGGCACCACGGACGCCGTCACCGGCGTCGCCAATGCCTTCCGCGCCGAGTCGCCCATGCTGCTGATAGGCGGCCAAGGAGCCCACACGCAGCACAAGATGGGCTCGCTGCAGGACCTGCCGCACGTCGACATGATGACGCCGATCACCAAGTTCGCCGCGACCGTGCCGGACACGGCACGCGCGGCCGACATGGTCTCGATGGCGTTCCGCGAGTGCTACCACGGCGCGCCGGGGCCCTCCTTCCTGGAGATCCCGCGCGATGTCCTCGACGCCAAGGTGCCGGTGGACACAGCGCGCGTCCCCCAGGCCGGCCACTACCGCGCCTCCACCCGCAGCGCAGGCGACCCCGAGGCCGTGGAGAAGCTCGCCGACCTGCTGGTGCACGCGGAGAAGCCGGCGATCCTGCTCGGCAGCCAGGTGTGGACGACACGCGGCACCGACGCCGCCGTCGAGTTGGTGCGCACCCTGAACGTGCCCGCGTACATGAACGGCGCGGGACGCGGCACGCTGCCGCCCGGGGACCCGCACCACTTCCAGCTGTCGAGGCGCTACGCGTTCTCCCATGCGGACGTCATCGTCATCGTCGGCACCCCCTTCGACTTCCGCATGGGCTACGGCAAGCGGCTGTCGCCCGACGCGACGGTGGTGCAGATCGACCTCGACTACCGGACCGTGGGCAAGAACCGGGACATCGACCTCGGGATCGTCGGCGACGCCGGACTGATCCTCGAGTCCGTGACGGAGGCGGTGTCCGGCCGGCTCAACGGCGGTGCCGTCAAGCGCAAGGCGTGGCTCGAGGAACTCCGCGCGGCCGAGCAGACCGCCCTCGACAAGCGGCTGCCGCAGTTGCGTTCGGACGCCTCCCCCATCCACCCGTATCGCCTGGTCAGCGAGATCAACGACTTCCTCACGGAGGACTCGATCTACATCGGCGACGGCGGCGACATCGTCACCTTCTCCGGCCAGGTCGTCCAGCCCAAGTCCCCCGGCCACTGGATGGACCCCGGGCCGCTCGGCACCCTCGGCGTCGGCGTCCCGTTCGTGCTGGCCGCCAAGAAGGCACGCCCGGACAAGGAAGTGGTGGCCCTCTTCGGCGACGGCGCCTTCTCGCTCACCGGCTGGGACTTCGAGACCCTCGTCCGCTACAACCTGCCCTTCGTCGGGATCGTCGGCAACAACTCCTCGATGAACCAGATCCGGTACGGCCAGGCACAGAAGTACGGCCCAGGCCGCGAGCGGGTCGGCAACACCCTCGGCGACGTCAACTACGACAAGTTCGCCCAGATGCTGGGCGGTTACGGCGAGGAGGTGCGCGACCCCGCCGACATCGGCCCGGCGCTGCGCCGTGCCCGCGAGTCCGGGCTGCCGTCGCTGATCAACGTCTGGGTGGACCCCGACGCGTACGCCCCCGGAACCATGAACCAGACCATGTACAAGTGAGGAGCACGGGCCATGACCAGGACCATGACCAAGGCTCTTGAGGGCGTCCGCGTCCTCGACATGACACACGTCCAGTCCGGCCCGTCCGCGACCCAGCTGCTCGGCTGGCTCGGCGCGGACGTGGTGAAACTGGAGGCACCGAGCGGCGACATCACGCGCAAGCAGCTGCGCGACCTCCCCGGCGTCGACTCCCTCTACTTCACCATGCTCAACTGCAACAAGCGGAGCATCACGCTCAACACCAAGTCGGAGCGCGGCAAGGAGATCCTGACCGAGCTGATCCGCCGCAGCGACGTGATGGTGGAGAACTTCGGCCCGGGAGCCGTGGACCGGATGGGGTTCACCTGGGAACGGATCCAGGAGATCAACCCCCGGATCGTCTACGCCTCGATCAAGGGATTCGGGGAAGGCCCGTACACCAACTTCAAGGCGTACGAAGTGGTGGCACAGGCCATGGGCGGCTCCATGTCGACCACCGGCTTCGAGGACGGGCCGCCGCTCGCCACGGGCGCCCAGATCGGGGACTCGGGGACGGGCATCCACGCCGTCGCCGGCATCCTGGCGGCGCTGTTCCAGCGGGAGCACACCGGGCGCGGCCAGCGGGTCAACGTGGCCATGCAGCACGCCGTGCTGAACCTCTGCCGGGTGAAGCTGCGCGACCAGCAGCGCCTCGCCCACGGCCCGCTCGCCGAATACCCGAACGAGGACTTCGGCGACGAGGTCCCCCGCTCGGGCAACGCGTCGGGCGGCGGACAGCCCGGATGGGCGGTCAAGTGCGCACCGGGCGGACCGAACGACTACGTGTACGTCATCGTCCAGCCCGTCGGCTGGCAGCCGGTCTCGGAGCTGATCGGCCGGCCGGAGCTCGCGGACGACCCCGAGTGGGCGACGCCGGAGGCACGGCTGCCGAAGCTCGGCAAGATGTTCCAGCTGATCGAGGAGTGGACGGCGACGCTGCCCAAGTGGGAAGTGCTGGAGAAGCTCAACGCCCGCAACATCCCGTGCGGCCCGATCCTCTCCACGAGGGAGATCATCGAGGATCCGTCGCTGGCCGCCAACGAGATGGTCGTCGAGGTGGAGCACCCCGAGCGCGGCACCTTCACCACGGTCGGCAGCCCGCTGAAGCTGTCCGACTCCCCTGTGGACGTGATCACTTCGCCGCTGCTCGGCCAGCACAACGAAGAGGTGTACGTCGGCGAGCTGGGGCTCGGTGACGAGGAGCTCAGCCTGCTCAAGTCGAACGGAGTCATCTAGTGGCGGAGCACGAGGAGCGGCAGGCGGCGGTTCGGGCGATCCTGGCGGGCGCGCTCGCCGAGGGCCGTACGGCGCTGACGGCCCCGGAGGGCAAGGCGGTCACCGACGCCTACGGCATCGCGACGCCGGCGGAAGGGCTGGCGGAGACGGCGGACGAAGCGGTCGCACTGGCGGACCGGATCGGTTTCCCGGTCGCGATGAAGATCGTCTCGCCGGACATCCTGCACAAGACGGACGCGGGCGGTGTGCAGGTCCAGCTCACGTCCTGCGCGGAGGTGCGGGGCGCGTTCACGGCCATCGTGTCGAACGCCAAGGCGTATGCGCCCGGCGCCCGCATCCTCGGTGTGCAGGTGCAGCAGATGGTGCCGGCCGGGACGGAGGTGCTGGTCGGCACGGTCACGGACCCCACGTTCGGGAAGGTGGTGGCGTTCGGTCTCGGCGGTGTGCTGGTCGAGGTGCTGAAGGACGTCACCTTCCGGCTCGCACCCGCCTCGAAGGACGAGGCGCTGTCGATGCTGGACGGCATCCGGGCCGCGGAGATCCTGCGCGGGGTACGGGGAGGCGCGGCCGTCGACCGCGACGCCCTCGCCGATGTGGTGGTGCGGGTCTCCCGGCTGGCCGCCGACTTCCCGGAGATCGCCGAGGTGGACCTGAATCCGGTGTTCGCCTCCGAGGACGGGGCGATGGCCGCCGATGTTCGGATCCTGCTCAGCGACGCGCCTTCGGCCCAGCGGCGGAAGTACTCGCGCGAGGAGATCCTCGCCTCGATGCGGCGGCTGATGCAGCCGCGCTCGGTGACGGTGATCGGGGCCTCCAACGAGCAGGGGAAGATCGGCAATTCGGTCATGCGCAACCTGATCGACGGCGGCTTCCCGGGCGAGATCCATCCGGTGAACCCCAGGGCCGATGACATACTCGGCCGTAAGGCGTACAAGAGCGTGATGGATGTTCCGGGCGAGCCCGATGTGGCGGTCTTCGCAATCCCCGCCAAGTTCGTCGCGTC
>NZ_JBEXRZ010000074.1:0-33569 GCF_040613325.1 Streptomyces sp. NPDC006283
ACGTTCCTGGGCGCACCCGCCGGCCCGCTCGGCGAAACCCTCACCTACCACACGCACGAGCAGGCCGTGCACGTCCGCGACCACCACGGCACCACCACCCGTCACCCCGGCACCCTCTTCGAGCACCTCCAGCACCAGCTCGCCGCCCGCGCCCTGCCCGCAACCGGCCTGCCCTTCGAGTTCAACCTCGGCTACGTCGGCTACCTCGGCTACGAGACCAAGGCCGACAGCGGCGGCACCGCCGCCCACCGCGCCGACACCCCCGACGGGGCGTTCGTGTTCGCCGACCGGATGCTCGCCCTCGACCACGCCGGCCACCGCGCCTGGCTCCTGGCCCTCAGCAGCACCCACCACCCCACCGGCGCCGAGCAGGCCGAGCAGTGGCTCACCGACGCCGCCCGCACCCTCGCCGCCACCCCCGCCCAGCCCCCCTTCACCCTCCTCGCCGACAGCGAACTGCCCGACCTGGACGTCCAGTTCCGCCACAGCCTGCCCCGCTACCGCGACCTCGTCGAACAGTGCCGCCGCCTCATCGCCGACGGCGAAACCTACGAGGTGTGCCTGACGAACATGCTGCGCGTGCCCGGCCGGATCGACCCGCTCACCGCCTACCGCGCCCTGCGCACCATCAGCCCCGCCCCCTACGCCGCCTACCTGCACTTCCCCCGCTTCGCGGTCCTCAGCTCCTCACCCGAACGGTTCCTGCGCATCGACGCCGCCGGATGGGCCGAGTCCAAACCCATCAAGGGCACCCGCCCCCGCGGCGCCGGCCCCGCCGAGGACGCCGCCATCGCCCGCGCCCTGGCCGCGGCCGAGAAGGACCGCAGCGAAAACCTGATGATCGTCGACCTGGTCCGCAACGACCTCGGCCAGGTCTGCGACATCGGCTCCGTGCACGTCCCCGGCCTGTTCCAGGTCGAGACCTACTCAAGCGTCCACCAACTGGTCAGCACCGTCCGCGGACACCTGGCGCCCGGCGTCTCCAGGCCCACCGCCGTCCGAGCAGCCTTCCCCGGCGGATCGATGACCGGCGCCCCCAAGGTGCGCACCATGCAGTTCATCGACCACCTCGAAAACGGGCCGCGCGGCGTGTACTCCGGAGCGCTCGGCTACTTCGCCCTGAGCGGCGCGGCCGACCTCAGCATCGTCATCCGCACCATCGTCGCCACCGACCAGGCGGCCACCATCGGCGTGGGCGGCGCCATCGTCGCCCTGTCCGACCCGGACGAGGAGGTCCGCGAAATGCTCCTCAAAGCGCAGACCACCCTCACCGCACTGCGCCAGGCCCACGCCCTTTCCGGCAGCCGGGACCGCGAACTGCTGGCCGGCAGCCTGCGGTGAGCCCCGCCGAGCCGGCCGCCGCTCACCGCAGCCGGTCGAACAGCCGCGCACACACCTCGGCCAGCTCCGGGCCCTGGGCGCCCAGCACCGAGCGCACCTCGGCGAACAGCTCCTCGAACCCCGCCTCGCCGCCGGCCACCGCCCGCCCCACCCGCTCCAGACCCCGGCCCACCGCCTCCCGGGCCGCCTGCGCACCCGGGTTGGCGGCCTGGATGTCGAAATACACCTCCGGCGTGCCCGACGCGATCCGCGCCGCCAGCGCCAACAGCACCAGATGCGGCGGCGGGGCACTGGCCCGCAGCGCCCCCACATCCACCGACAGCTCACCGAGCGCCAGCCCGAACGCCAGCACCGCGGCATGCGTGGCGGCCTGCTGGGCAGCCGTCAGCGCATCGTGCTCGGCCGCCGACATCTCCACCACCCGCGCCCCGAAACCGGCCACCAGCTCCACCAGCGCCCGCACCCCGGGCCCGCCGCTCACCGTCACCGCCGCCACCGGACGGCCCGCCCACCCCAGCGACGGCGCGAACATCGGATTCAACCCCACCCACGGCACGGCGGGCGCCTGCTCGCGCAGCCGCTCGGCGATACGGCTCTTCACCGACAACGTGTCCGCCAGCACCGCCCCGGGCCGCATCACCGCCGCCAGCGGCCTCACCGCCTCCAAAGCCACCGGCTCCGGCACCGCCAGCACCACCACATCCGCCCGCGCCAGCACCGCCACCGCCTCCGGCCCCGGACACCGCACATCACCGGCCACCACCTCACCCCCCACCGGCGCGGCCACATCCACACACCTCACCGCCACCCCCGCACCCGCCAGCGACCGCCGAAACAGCCGGCCCACCTCACCCGCACCGCCCACCACCACAGCCTGCCCGAACACCACCCGACCCCCTTCACCACTCACCCCGACCGGCCCCCCTTCGCGGAGGAAACCCATGCCCCTGCCCCAGGCCGCCCCGGCCCCCGCGCCCGCCGAGCCGGGCGAAGACCTCACCCAGCTGCGCGCCCGCCTGGACCGCACCGACACCGCCCTGCTCGACGCCGTCCGCGAACGCCTGCAGATCTGCCTGCGCATCGGCGAATACAAACGCCTCCACCAGGTACCGATGATGCAACCGCACCGCATCGCCACCGTGCACGCAGGCGTCGCCCGCTACGCCGCCCAACACGGCATCGACCCCGCCTTCCTGCGCACCCTGTACGACACGATCATCACCGAGACCTGCCGGCTCGAGGACGAATGGATCGCCCGCGGCGGCCACCCGACAACACAGGCCGGCCACCGATGAACACCAGACCCGCATCCGCATCCGCTCCCACCCTCGGCGAGGCGCTGCACGAGGCCCAGGGCCGGCTCGCCGGCGCCGGGATCGCCCCCACCGCCGCCCAGGCCGACACCCGGCTGCTGGCCGCACACGCCTGCAAAATCACCCCCACCGACCTGGACACCCGCCTCACCGGCCCCGTCCCACCCCGCTTCTGGCAGTACATCGAACGCCGCCTGGCCCGCGAACCCGCCGAACGCATCGCCGGCCACGCCTACTTCATGGGCCACCGCTTCGACCTGGCCCCCGGCGTGTTCGTCCCCAAACCCGAAACCGAAGAGATCACCAAGGACGCCATCGCCCGCCTGCACGCCCTGACCGACGCGGGCACCACCGCCCCCGTCGTCGTCGACCTGTGCGCCGGACCCGGCACCATGGCCGTCACCATCGCCCGCCACGTACCCGCCGCCCAGGTCCACGGCATCGAACTCTCCCAGGCCGCCGCCCGCGCAGCCCGCCGCAACGCCCGCGGCACCGGCGCCCGCATCGTCCAGGGCGACGCCCGCGACGCCTTCCCCCACCTCAACAACACCGTCGACCTCGTCGTCACCAACCCCCCCTACATCCCCATCGGACTGCGCACCTCCAGCCCCGAAGTCCTCGGCTACGACCCGCCCCTGGCCCTGTGGGCCGGCGAGGGCGGCCTCGGCATGATCCGCGCCATGGAACAAACCGCCGCCCGACTCCTGACACCCGGCGGCGTCCTGCTCCTCGAACACGGCTCCTACCAACTCGAGTCCGTCCCCCGCCTGTTCGCCGCAACCGGCCGCTGGAGCCACGCCACCTCCCGCCCCACCTGCAACGACGGCTGCCTGACCGCCGTCCGCAACCACACACCGCCCCCCGCCTGACACACCGTCGGGGCGCGCCCGACGCCCCGACCCTACGCCAACACCAAACCAACCGCGCCGTTTCCGCCCACGGGCCGCACCCGGACCCCGCCCCGGCCCGCCCCGGCCCGGGGCCGCGCCCACCCCTTTCCCGGGAGCAGAGCGCCCCGGGTACGCGGCAACCGGCGCGGAAGATCAGGCAACTGGCCGGCGAGGAGCCCGCACAGCGGTGCACCGCCGGTGTCCGCGGCGATCCGGCTCTCCCGCTCCTGGCGGGCGTTTCGCGCGCGGTCGCCCCCGGCAGCGGACCGTGCACGGTGACCGCGCCACCATCCACCGGCCTGCCCCTGTGCCCCCGGGGCGGGCGAGGAAAGCGAGCGGGCCCGGCGCCGCGAGCCACCCCTGCGCCCCGGGCCGGCCGCACCCCCCGGGGGAGCCAGGCCCGCCCCGCAAGTTCTCCCTCCCGGGAGGGAGAACTCATTCTTTCTCCGTAGCCGCCGGCGGTGAAATACCCCGCACGGCGCACCAATGCCCCCCGCGATATTGGTTATTGGGGGCGATGTCCGCAGCGGGCGGGCTCCGGCACGATTCGTTCGTGACGAACCGGACGAAGGAAACCGGGATATCCGGCATACCCGAACAGCGGCGGACCGCGTTCCTCGAACTCATGCTGCTCTCCCGCGAATGCGACCGCAGATCGGGCATCGTGCTGCGCCAGGGCGAGGCCTGGTTCCACATTTCCTCCGCCGGGCACGAGGCACTGGCCGCCCTGTGCGAACTGCTCGACGCCGACGACCTGATATTTCCCCACTACCGCGACCGCGCCCTGATGCTGGCCCGCGGAATGGACGCGGAAGCCCAGGCGCGAGATCTCATGGCCAAGGAGAAGTCCCACTCCGCCGGCCGCAATATGAGCGCCCATTTCGGCCACCGGCCCGGAAACGTCTTCTCCATCGCCAGCCCCACCGGCAGCCAGTGCCTGCCCGCCGTCGGCGCCGCCTGGGCCGCGCAACTGCGCGGCCGCAGCCAGGTGGTCGTCTGCTCCATCGGCGACGCCTCCACACGCCAGGGCGAGTTCTTCGAAGCCCTCGCCTTCGCCGTCGAGCGGAACCTGCCCGTCGTCTTCCTCGTCAGCGACAACCGCTACGGCATCTCCACCCCCACCGACACCATGTCGCCCCACGCCCTGGGCCTGCTCCCGCCCGAGCGCACCCACAGCGTCGACGGCGCCGACCCCGACGCCGTCCACGCCGCCTCGCACGCCGCTCTCGAGGCCGTGCGCGCCGGACAGGGGCCCGTCGTGCTGTGGTGCCGCCTGGACCGTCTGGATTCGCACACCTCCTCCGACGACCACCGCGTCTACCGCAGCGAGCAGGACATCGCCCGGATGCACGACCCCATCGACCTGTTCGCGGCCAGACTCACCGCCGAAGGCCTCCTCGACGCCGAGCAGCTCGAGCGCACCCGCGACCGCCTGGCCCGCGAGATCGAGGAGATCTACGACCGGGTCGCCACCGAAGCGGCCGCCGACCCGGCAGGCATCACCGACCACCTCTTCGCCCCGCGCCCCACCACAGAACCGGACGCCCCGCACACGAAGCCGTGCGGCGGCACCATGGTCGCCGCCGTCAACCGCGCCCTTGCCACCGGACTGGCCCGCCACAGCGAACTCGTCCTGTTCGGCGAGGACATCGACGACCCCAAAGGCGGCGTGTTCGGCTTCACCAAGGGCCTCGGCGAAGCCGCCGGGCCCCGTATGACCAACGCGCCGCTCGCCGAGGCCACCATCATCGGCGCCGCCGTCGGCCTCGCCGCCGTCGGCATGCGGCCCGTCGTGGAGCTGCAGTTCGTCGACTTCGCCGGCCCCGCCTGGAACCAGATCGCCGCCCAGCTGACCACCCTGCGCTGGCGCACCGCCTCCGCCTGGCAGTGCCCCGTCGTCATCTACGCCCCCTGGGGCGGCTACCTGCCCGGCGGCGGGATCTGGCACAGCCAGAGCAACGAAAGCCTCTTCACCCACCTGCCCGGCCTGCACGTTGTCGTCCCCTCCACCCCCGAGGACACCGAAGCCGCCTTCCTCACCTCCTTCACCGCCGACGACCCCACCCTGATCCTGCTGCCCAAACACCTCATGCGCCGCCGCCACGAGCCCGCCGGAGCGCCGGCCCCCGCCCACGGCGCCCGCACCCTGCGCCACGGCACCGACGCCACCGTCGTCACCTGGGGCAACGGCACCGAACTGGCCACCGACGCCGCCCGCACCCTCGCCGCCGACGGCATCGAGACCGACATCATCGACCTGCGCTGGCTCGTCCCCCTCGACCGCGCAGCCGTCGCCGCCTCCCTGCGCCGCACCGGACGCCTCGTCGTCGTCCAGGAGGACAACCGCACCAGCAGCTACGGCGCCGGCCTCATCAGCGAACTGCTGTGCGCGGACGACGACTTCTACTCCCTGCTCGCCCCGCCACGCCTGGTGACCCGCGAGGACGTGCACGTCCCCTTCCACCCCGACCTCGAACGCGCGGTACTGCCCGCCGCCGACGACGTGGTCGCCGCCGTCCGCTCCACGCTGGCCTGACGCATGACGAAGGAACCGCAGATGACCACCCAGTCCGTGCTGTCCGTCCCGCGCCTGGGCGAGGGCATCGTCGAGGTGCGCATCGTCCGGCTCCTCAAGCAGGCGGGCGACACCGTCGCCAAGGACGAGGTCGTCTACGAGATGGAACACGACAAGGCCGCCGTCGAGATCGAGTCCCCGACCGCCGGAACCCTCGACGCCTGGCTCGTCGCCGAAGGCGACACCGTCCCCATCGGCGGCCCCGTCGCCCGCATCACCCCCGCAACCACAACCCCGCACGCCGCCGCCACCGCCGCCGAACCGGCCGCCGGCGCCTCCGTCCACGGCCCCCCGGACCACCGGCCCACCACCACACGCCGCATCCCGCCCCGCACCCGCGCCCACGCCCGCCGCCTGGGCATCGACGAAGCCACCCTGCCCGCCATCCCCGCCGCCGGCACCAGCCTCATGCCCGCCGACCTCGAACGCCACCTCGCCGCCACCGCCGCACCGGCCGCCACCGCCGCACCGGCGCCCGCCCGGACAAAGGAGCACACCACGCAGGCCACGCCCGCGCGGTGCGCCGACTACACCGACATCGAGCAGTCACGCCGGCAGCGGGAGCTGAACCGGGCACTGCGCACGGCACGGGACACGGTCGTGCCGGCCGCCGTCGCCGCCGTCGTCGCCGAGGACGTGCTCGAACGGGCCCGCCGCGCCCACCAGGGCACCGCCTTCGCCACCGTCTTCCAGGCCTTCGCCCGCATCGCCGCCCACACCGCCCACACCACACCCGCCCTGCGCTCACGCCGCCTGGACGAGAGGCGGCTGCGCGTGTACGAGCACGTCGACCTCGGCATCGCCTGCGCCACCGACGACGGCGACCTGACCACCGCCGTGGTACGCGACGCCGACACACTCGACGCCGCCGCGTTCGACGAACGCTACGCCCACGCCGTCGAACACGCCCTCACCGGAACCTCCCAGGCCGACTCGCGCGTCACCCTGATCCTGTCCCACCTCGGCGACACGGGCGCGACCCTCGCCGTGCCCGTCGTTGTACCGCCCGCCGTGGCCACCTTGTTCCTCGGCTCCGTCGAGGACACCGGCACCACCCCCGTACGCCGCATGGTCCTCGCCTTCGACCACACCGTCCTCAACGGACGCGACGCGGCCGCCTACCTCGACGCCCTCCACGACGCGCTCCTCACCGCCGCCGGCCCCACCACCGCCGAGGCTGCGGCCGGGCAGCCGGCCGGGCAGGACACCCTCGCCCGGCTGACCGACCTCGCCTCCGACGTCCTGGGCCACCGCGTCGACACCGAACGCCCGCTGGGCGAACAGGGCCTGGACTCCGCACGCGCCCTGCGCCTGGTCCGCGAGGTGCGCACCGCTTTCTGCACCGACCTGCCCGCCACAGCCGTCTGGCACCACCCCACCCTGCGCGCCCTGGCCGGCGTCCTGCCCGCCGCACACCCCGCACAGCCCGCCCCCGCCGCGCCGCCCGCCGCCGTCGCACAGGCCCCGGCCGTCCATACGGCGACCGGCGACCACGACGACCACGGCGGCGGTGGCGATGATGTCGCCGTCATCGGGATGGCCGTACGCGTGCCCGGCGCCGACGACGTCGACGCCTTCTGGTCGCTGCTCGCCGACGGCGGGTGCCGGATCGGGGACGTGCCGCCGGACCGGCTCGCCGGGCCGGTACCCGACGGGCTGCGGGCCGCGCTGCTGGAGGGCACCGACCTGTTCGACGCCGCGTTCTTCGACGTGAACCCCCGTCAGGCCGCCTCCATGGACCCGCAGCAGCGGGCCCTGCTCGAACTGAGCTGGCACGCACTCGAGCACGCCGGCCTGAGCCCCGACGACCTCGCCGGCACCGGCGTCGGCGTCTATGCCGCCGCCTGCAGCTACGACTACCGCGAACAGCTCGTCGAGCGGGCCGCGGCCGCCGACGGCTACGCCACCACCGGCACGTTCCCCGCCTTCCTCGCCAACCGCATCTCCCACCTCTACGACTTCACCGGCCCCAGCATCACCGTCGACACCGCCTGCTCCGGAGCCCTGACCGCCCTGAACCTGGCCGAGGCCGCCATCCGCGCCGGCACCTGCGACATCGCCCTGGCAGGCGCCGCGAACCTGCTCAGCAACGGCTTCAACGCCCGCGCCTACCGCGCCGCCGGCATGCTCTCTGCGCACGGCACCAGCAAGGTCTTCGACCAGGACGCCGACGGCTTCGTACGAGGCGAGGGCGCCGGCTGGGTCGTGCTGAAATCCCTGCGCCGCGCCGTCGCCGACGGGGACCCCGTCCTGGCCGTCATCCGCGCCAGCGCCGTCAACCACGGCGGCCGGGCCGCCGCCCTGACCGCCCCCAACCCCAAGGCCCAGAGCGCCCTGATCCGCACCGCCCTGCACCACGCCGGCCTGCACGCCGCAGACCTCGGCTTCCTCGAAGCACACGGCACCGGCACACCGCTGGGCGACCCGATCGAACTCGACGCCGTACGCGAGGCGCTCGCCAAGGACCCGCACGGCATGCCCGAGACGGCCGCCGGACCCGAGGGCCGCCTGTGGGTCGGTTCGGCCAAGGCCAACATCGGCCACCTCGAAGGCGCTTCGGGACTGGCCGGCCTGATCAAGGCCGTGCAGGCACTGCGCCACCGCCTCATCCCCGCCACCCCCGGCTTCAGCCGCCTCAACCCCCACATCGACCTCCAGGGCAGCCCGCTGGCCGTCGCCGCCCACCCGGTGCCCTGGCCGGCCGTCCCCGGCGGCCCGGTGCGCCGGGCGGCGGTCAGCGCCTTCGGATTCGGCGGCAGCAACGCGCACGTGATCCTGCAGGAAGCACCCGCGGGCACGCTCCCGCAGCCGCGCACCACCGACGCCCCCGCCCCGGTGGCCGTGCCGCTGTCGGCCGCCACCCCCACCGCCCTGGCCCGCCTCGCCGGCCTGCTCGCCCGCCTCGCCACAGGCCCCGACGCCCCGCCGCTGGACGCCCTGGCCTGGACCCTGCAGAGCGGACGCCGCCACCTCGCCCACCGCGCCCTGTTCACCGTCACCGACCTCGACGAACTCGCCCGCAAGACAGCCCACTTCGCCGCCTCGGGCCCACAGCCTGCCGAACAGCCCGTTGCGCAGAGGCTGCGTGACTGGCTCGCCGGCGCCGCCCTGACCACCGCCGACTGGACCGCCCTGTGGCCCGGCGGACCCCCGCCCCGCCGGGTGCCGCTGGTGCCCTACCCGTTCGAGCGGCAGTCCTACTGGCTGCCCGCCCGCCCCACCGTCCCCACCCCCGCCGAGTCCGCGGTGGAGCCCGCCCGCCCCGCCGAGTCCGCGGTGGAGCCCGCCCGCCCCGCCGAGTCCGCCGAGCCGGGCTTCACCCTCGACGCCGCACATCCGCTGGCCCGGCACACCGTCGCCGGCCGCGCCGTGCTGCCGGGCGCGGCCCTCGTCGACGCACTCGCCGACGGCAAACCCGTCGCCCTGAGCCGACTGCGCCTGCTGCGGCCCGTCGCCGTACCGGCCGGCCGCCCCGTGCACCTGACCCGCCGCACCGAGGCGGGCGGTGAGGGCGGGGTGCGGGTGAGCGTGCTGCACGACGGCGAGATCTGCGCCCGCGCCACCCTCGCCACCACCCCCGCCGCCGCGCCGCGTGCCGCCGACCCGCACGGCGCACCGGTTCAAGACGTCGACATGGAAGCGGCGTTGGCGCGCAACGGCGTTCAGGTGGGCCCCGTCTACCGGGTGCTGCACCAGGCGCGCCGGCAGGGGCAGCGCCTCACCGCCACCCTCACCGCCCCGGACGCCGACGATCCGCGCACCCGGCGGGTGGCCTGGCTGGACGCCGCACTGCAGGCCTCCTGCGCCCTGCTGGACGGCGGCCGCCCCCTGGTGGCGGCCGCCGCGGACCACATCGAGTGGAGCGGGCAGGTGCCCTTGAGCGCGCACCTCGCCGTCCACCGCATCAGCGGCGGTCCCGCGCACACGGTCCTCGACCTGGAGGCGACCGGCCCCGACGGCACCCGCGTCCTCACCGTCAACGGGCTGCGGCTGCACCCCGCCGCCCCCCAGCAGACGCCCGCCCCCGCCCGTCCGGCCACCGCCGCCGACGAGCAGGCCGCCGCGGACGCCGTCGCCTCCCTGCGCATCCTGGTCCCCGAATGGGACACCCCCACCACCGCCGGCTCGACGGCCGCCGGCGCCGGGCGCGAGGGGTCCGGCTTGCGGATGCTGGCACCGCAGTGGATGCCCGAGCCGCCCGCCCCCCACGACCTGGCCGGGCACGGCGCCCTGGTCGTGGTCCACGACCGCACCAGCAGCCACCTCGCCGACGCCCTCGACGTGGCCGCGGCCGGCGGGGTGCGCTGCGCCCTGCAGGACGGCCGGCTCGACGCGCTCGCCTTCGCCCGGGCGGTGCACAGCCTCCGCGCCCCCCAACTGCAGGTCGCGCTCCTCGTCGACGGCTCCGGCTGGAGCGAGGACCGGGCCGGCACCGAGGCCCTGCGCGGCTGGCTCGAGTCGCTGCTGACCGTGGGCCGGACCCTGGCCGCCGACGGCCGCCCCGCCCGCATCACCCTCCTCACCACCCGCCTCGCCGCCCCCCGCACCGGCACCGGCCCCACCCCGGGCGCCGCGCTGCAGGGCGCCCTGCTGGGAGCCGTGCGCACCCTGCCGCGCGAGGCCGGCGCGATGACCTGCGCGGCCGTCGACCTGGACACCACCGCCACGGCCGACGACATCGCCGCGGCCCTGCGCGAACCGTGCGACCAGGCCGTCCCGCTGATCGCCCTGCGCGCCGGCCGGCGCCTGCGCCAGGTCTACACCGAACTCCCCGCCCCCGCCCCCGCCGACGCCGTGCCCAGCAGCGGGTTCACCCACGGCGGCAGCTACGTCCTGTTCGGCGGCGCCGGCGGTATCGGCGCGGCCGTCGCCCGCCATCTCGCCGCCCACCGGGGCGCGAACCTGCTGCTCGTCGGACGCTCCCCGGCCGGCGACCACACCCGCGCCCTGCTGGCCGAACTCGCCTCCCTGGGCGCCCGCGCCCACTACCGCAGCGCCGACATCACCCGCCCGGCCGACGTCGAACGCGTCCTCGCCGACTGCCAGGACCTCTACGGCCGCCTCGACGGCATCGTCCACAGCATCGGCTCCGTCAGCGCCGCCCCCCTGCACGAACTGACCCCCGACGACCTCGAGCAGGTCCTGGCGACCAAGGTCAGCGCCGTCCTCCACCTCGCCCACGCGCTGCGCGCCCACGCCGCCGGCACGCCGGGTGAACGGCCCCCCGCGCTCGTCCTGTTCTCCTCCGTCGCCGGCCTCTTCGGCAGCACCGGCGGCCTCAACTACTCCGCCGCCAACGCCTTCCTCGACCACTACGCCACCGCCCACACCGACGGTGGCGGGGCGCAGCTGACCGTGCGCACCTTCGACTGGGGCCTGTGGCGCGACACCGGGCTCGCCCGCCGCTACAGCACCCACGTCACCCGCGAGTACCCCGGCCTGACCGACTTCGTCCCGGAAAGGGGTGTGGCCGCCTTGGAAGCGGGCATGTCCGGCAACCGACCCCAGCTGGTCGCCGTCAGCGGCGACCCCGAACCGCTGCGCCCCCTCACCCGGCCCCCCGTCACACCACCGGCCACGGGCACGGCCACGGCCACGGCCACGGGCACGGGCACGGCCACGGGCACGGGCACGGTTGCGGCCGACGACGCAGCGCACCGGCTCGAGGACTACGCCCGCGCCGCGCTCGCCCGCACGATGAGCGAACTCGGCCTGACCCCGCAGCTCGCCGCCCGCCCCGCCACCACCGCCCACAGCGCCGCCCAGCTCCTGAACGCCGTGCCCGAACACCGGCTGCTGCTCGCCGCGGTCGTCGAACTGCTCACCGAGCACCACCGCTCGTCCCGGCCGGTGCCCGGCTCGGACGAACTCGCCCGCACCCGCGCACACCTGCTCGCCGACCACCCCGACCTGGCCGGCCACCTCACGCTCCTGGACCGTGCCCTGGCCTCCTACGGGCCCGTGCTGCGCGGCGAAGTGCCCGCCACCGCCGTCCTGTTCCCCGGCGGCGACCTCAGCGGCGTGAGCACCGTCTACAGCGGCAACCAGCTCTTCGACCCGGTCAACACCGCCGCCGCCCACGCCCTGGCCGACGCCGCCGCGCACGTCGCCGCCCCGGCCCGCATCCTGGAGATCGGCGCGGGCGTGGGCGGCACCACCGCGGCCGCGCTCACCGCGCTCGACGCCCGCGGCGTCAGTGCCTTCGACTACGTCTACACCGACCTCTCGCCCGCCTTCCTCCAGCACGGCCGGCGCCGCTTCGGCGACCGCGTCACCCCCCGGCTGCTGGACATCGAGAAGAACCCCCAGACCCAGGGCCTGGCGGCCGGCTCCTTCGACCTGGTCGTGGCCAGCAACGTGCTGCACGCCACCCGCGACCTGTCCCGCACCCTCGCCCACATCGACACACTCCTGGCCGACGGCGGGGCCCTGCTGCTGGTCGAGATGGTCGCCCCCGCGGCCGTCTACACCCTCACCTTCGGACTCACCGACGGCTGGTGGCGCTACGTCGACACCGACCGGCGCATGCCGCACGGCCCGCTGCTCGACGTGGCACGCTGGCGCACCCTGCTGCAGTCCTGCGGCTGGAGCCTCACCGACACCGGCCACCTGCGCGACGCGCCCGGCTGCGTCGCCCTGCTCACCTGCCGCCCCACCACCCCCGCCCCCGTCCCGGCCGAGAGCGAGGCGGGCGGCCTCCCGCACAGCGGGGCCGAGGACGTCGAGGAGATCGCCGAGGGGCTGCGCCGCATCGTGCGCGAACTGCTCGGCGACCCGACGGCCGACGTGCCCGGCTACCTGCCCTGGCAGGAACTGGGCATCGACTCGCTGCTCAACATGGAACTCGTCGAGGCCGTCTCCCGCCGCCACGGCACCCTCACGGCGACCGCCCTGTTCGAGCACCGCACGGTCGACGAACTCGCCCGCATGCTCGCCCACCGCCCCCACCCCGCCGCCCCTGCCCACGCCCCTGTCCCTGTCCCTGCGGGCCCGGCACCCCGCCCCCAAGGCCCTACCGGTCCCGCCGGAAACGACACGCCGGACGACGAGTACGGCGTCGCACGGCTGGTGGCGCTGGTCGCCGAACTCACCGCCCAGGATGCGCGGTTGCTCGACGCGGACACCGACTTCCCCGCGCTGGGCGTCGACTCGCTGCTCCACGAGGAGCTCTCCCAGCGGCTGCGCGACCTGTTCCCCGGCCGGCCCGTGCCCGCCACCCTGATCTTCGAACACCCCACCCCCCGCGCCCTGGCCCGCCACTTCGCCCCCACCACCCCCACCACCCCCGCTGTCCCGGCCGTCCCGGCCGCGCCCCCCGCCCTCGCCGTCCCGGCCGCCCCGGTCGTGGCGCCGCCGGCGGCGAGCCGTGCCGCCGTCCTGGCCACCCCGCCCGCCGCGCACCGCCGAGGCACCGACGCCCCCGCTCCGGCGGAGGCGATCGCCGTCGTCGGGCTCGCCGGCCGCTACCCCGGCGCACGCGACCTCGACACCTTCTGGGAACTGCTGAGTGCCGGCCGCACCCCGGTACGCGAAGTGCCCGCCGAACGCTGGGACTGGCGCACCGCCCGCACCCTCGGCGGCGGCTACGCCCGCTACGGATGCTTCCTCGACGACATCGACACCTTCGACGCCGCACTGTTTCGCATCACCCCCCGCGACGCGGCCCTGATGGACCCGCAGGAGCGGCTGTTCCTGGAAGTGGCGCGCGAGGCGTTCGAGAACGCCGGCTACGCCCGGCACACCCTCAGCGGCCATCACGGCGGCCCGCGGGTGGGCGTGTTCGCCGGCGTCACCGCCAACAGCCACCTGCTCGCCCAGCGCGACGCCAACGCCGCCGGCGCCGACAACCCCGAGTACGCGGTCACCGCCGCCGCGTCCGTCGCCAACCGCGTCTCCCACGCCTTCGACCTCAGCGGCCCGAGTCTGAGCGTCGACACCATGTGCTCCTCCTCGCTGACCGCGCTGCACCTGGCCTGCCGCGCGCTGCGCGACGGCGAGGCCGACCTCGCACTGGCCGGGGGAGTCAACCTCTACCTGCACCCCGACCGTTTCACCGGCCTGTGCGCGCTCGGCATGCCCTCACGGGGCGACCGCACCCGCGCCTTCGGCGCCGGCGGCGACGGCTTCGTCCCCGGAGAAGGCGCCGGCGCCGTCGTCCTCAAACGCCTGGACCGCGCCGAGGCCGACGGCGACACCGTGTACGCGGTCATCCGCGGCACCGGCCTCAACCACGGCGGCGGCACCGGCGGCTACACCGTCCCCAACCCGCGCGCCCAGGCCGCCCTCATCACGGCGACCCTCGAGCACGCGGGCATCGAGCCCGCGAGCGTCGGCTACGTCGAGGCCCACGGCACCGGCACCGAACTCGGCGACCCCATCGAACTGCGCGCCCTGGCCCTGGCCTTCGGCCAGGCAGCCGCCGGCGAGCCGCTGCGCATCGGGTCGGTCAAGTCGAACATCGGCCACGGCGAGGCGTCCGCGGGCATCGCCGGACTGACCAAGGCGATCCTCCAGCTGCGCCACGGCCGCCTGGTGCCCACCCTGCACGCCGAGCAGCTCAACCCGAAACTGGCCCTGGACGGCACACCGCTGCGCATCCAGCGAGCCGCCGAGCCGTGGGCGGGCGAACGCCTGCGCCGCGCCGCCGTCAGCTCCTTCGGCGCCGGCGGCGCCAACGCCCACGTCCTGCTGGAGGAATACCGCACCACCCCCACCCCGCCCGCGCACGAGTGGGCACAACCGCCCGTGCTGGTGCCGCTCGCCGCCCCCGACGACGAGAGGCTGCGCACCCTGGCCCGCCGTCTCGCCGACGCCGCCGACGCCTCCACCGCGACCCTCGCCGACATCGCCCACACCCTGCACAACGGCCGCGACCACGGACCGCACCGGGCCGCCGTCCTCGCCCACGACCACGCCGAACTGCGCGCCGCGCTGCGCGCCCTGGCCGAGGACACCACCCACCCCGCCCTGACCACCGCCCACACCACCGACGACGACACCACCGGCGGGGACGGCGGTGCCCGCGCCTGGGTCACCGACGGCACCTGGCACCCGCCGGCCGGACGGGCCCGGCGGGTGCCCCTGCCGACGACACCCTTCGCCCGCGAACGCTGCCTGCCCCCGGCCACCGGCCCCGGGCCGGAGCAGCCGTCGCGGATGCCGCTCACCGACACGGTCCGCCGGCCCGCCGCCCGCACCGTCACCGCCGCCTTGGGCGGCGCCTCCCGCTGGGTCGCCGACCACATCGTCGACGGGCAGATGCTGCTGCCCGGAGCGTTCCACCCCGAACTCGTCCACGAAGCGCTCCTCGCCGCCGGCGAGAACCCCTACCGCACCGAGATCTGCGACCTGCTGTGGCCGCAGCCCGCCACCGGGCTGCCGATGACCGTCACCGCCGACCTCGCCGAGCCCGACGCGCACGGCCTGCGCCGCTTCACCACCACCGTCGCCGGCACCACCGTCGCCCAGGGCCGCACCCGGCCCGCCCAGGCCCCCGGCCCGCTGCGGCCCCACCTCGTCTACCGGCCCGCCGACCTCGACACCCACCTCGACGCCGGCGACCCGGACGCCTTCTACCAGGCCTTCACCGCCCACGGATTCACCTACGGTCCGCTGTACCGCACCGTGCTGCGGCACAGCGCACGCGGCGAGGAGACCACCGCCGAACTGCGGCTGCCCGACGGCGAAAACCTCGACGGCCGCCATGTGCTGCACCCCGCCCTCCTCGACGGCGCCTGCCAGAGCGCCGCCCACCTGCTGCTCACCGAGTCCGGCACCCCGCGCCGGCTGCGGCCGCTGGCAGTGGACCGCCTCGCCGTCCACGCGCCCTGCGGCCACCACGCCTACGTCCACGCCCACCGCGTGCGGCGCGACGACGCCGCCGGCATCCACGTCTTCGACCTGCGCCTGATCGACCCCGACAGCGGCGAAGTCCTCGCGGAGATCGACGGCTTCCGCATCCGCGTCGACACCACCCCCCACACCACCACCGCCACCCGGGCGGCGCGGCCCGAACCCGCACCGCCCACCGCCCCCCCGCTTGCGGCGCCCGTGCCCCAGGCCGGCTACCGGCTCGGCTGGCACACCGCCCCCCTCGGCGACGACACCCGCCCCGGCGCCGACGGCCCGCTGTGGGTGATAGGCGACCACACCGACACCCCCGCCCCCCACACCCGCACCCCCGCCGCCGTCCTGCACACCGCCGACCTTGACGAGGACCAGCTGGAACGGACCGCCGCACGCACCGGCACACCGGCCACCGTCCTGCTCGACCTCACCCGCCTCACCGACCCCGCCGCCGCCGGCGGGCTCGGCACCGGCCCCCTGCGCCCCGAACAGATCCCCGCCGCCTGGGCCGACTTCACCGACACCACCCTCACCCCGCTGTTCGCCCTGCTGCGCACCCTGGTACGCAGCCGCGCCCTGGCCGGCACCCGCATTCTGCTGGTCACCCGCACCGGCCAGGACGGCGAGATCACCCCCACGGTCCGCGCCCTGCACAGCCTCACGCGCACCGTCGCGGGGGAGACCGGCCGCTTCACCCTGCGCCTGGCCACCCTCGACGCCACCTGGGCCCACGCCCACCCGGCAGCCGCCGCCCGCGCCCTGGAGGCCGAGGCACTCGCCGACGACGGGGACTGGACCCGCCTGGGCCCCGCCCCGGCCACCGGGCCCAAGGACGCCGCCCCGCTGCGCCGCACCGCCCACCTCACCCGCACCCCCGACCACACGAACAGCACGAACAGCACGACCAGCACGGACGGTTCGGACGACGGCGGGCTCCTGCGGCCGGACGGCAGTTACCTGATCACCGGCGGACTCGGCGGCCTGGGACGGCACATCGCCGCCGACATCCTGACCCGCGCCCCGGGCGCACGACTGGTCCTGATCGGCCGCTCCACACCGGACGAAGCCGCCCTGAAGGCCCTGGCCCGCCTCGCACACGACGCCGGCCAGGTCGTCTACCGCCGCTGCGACACAACGGACCTCGAACAGGTCGCCGCCCTCACCGACCGCCTCGCCGCCGACCGGATCCGGCTGCACGGCGTCGTGCACACCGCCGGCGTGCTGCGCGACGGATTCCTGCGCGGCAAGACCCCCCAAGCCGTGCAGGACGTGTGCCGCGCCAAGATCCTCGGCGCGCTCCACCTCGACGCCGCCCTCGCCGACCACCCCCTGGACTTCTTCCTCCTCGCCTCCTCCCTCGCCGCCCTCGTCGGCAACCAGGGCCAGAGCGACTACGCCTTCGCCAACGGCTTCCTCGACCAGTTCGCCCGCCACCGCGCCCGGTGGGCCGCCCGCGGCCTGCGCCCCGGCCGCACCCTGAGCGCCGGCTGGCCCGTCCTCGCCGACGCGGGCACGGCCCCCGAACCCGACGCCGCGCACTACCTCCACCAGACCTACGGCCTGCGGCCCGTCGCCACCCGGGCCGCCACCGCGGCCCTGTGGCCCGCCCTCGCCGCGGCCACCGGCCCCGAGACGGCCTACACGGCCCTGGTGGCCGGCGACCTGGCCGTCTGGGACCGTGCCCTGGCCACCCGCGCCCCCCTGCCGACGGCCACCACCCCCGCCCCGCCCACCCCCGCCCCACTCACGGCCGAGGCGGCCGTGGCCGAGGCGCCGTCGGTGCAGGAAGCAGCCCTGGGCTGGCTGAGCGAACGCGTCGCCGAGTCCGTCGGCGTACCGGCCCACACGATCGACCCGCAGACCCCGCTCACCGACTACGGCGTCGACTCCATCTCCCTGATGCGCCTGAGCCGCATGCTCGAGGACGACCTGGGCCGCATCCCCCTGCCGGTGCTCCTCGACAGCGCCACCCTGCTCGAACTGACCAACCGTCTGCTCCAGGACCACGGACCGCAGTTGACGGCAGCCGCCACCGCCACCACCATTCCTGCCACCGCCGCCACCATCCCTGCCACCACCGCCGCCACCATCCCTGCCGCCGGGGGCGACGACGACGGTGACCCGGGCGCGCGCGGTGCGGGGGAGCGGGCCGTCGTGCTGCCCGACCGGCTGGTGGGCATGTGGGCCGCCGACCAGGCCGCCGCACCCCACGCCCCCTACAACATCAGCCTGGCGTGGCGGCTGCCCCCTGCCACCGACCGGCAGGCGCTGCACGGCGCGGTCGGCGACCTGCTCGGGCGCCATCCGGTGCTCGGCTGCCGCATCGCACCGAGCGACGGCGACCTGGCGTTCATACCCGCCGCCGCCGCCGCCGTCCCGGACGCGGCGACGCCGATCGCCATCCGCCCGGTCGCCGAGGACACCCTCCAGCAGGCCGTCCGCGACGAGGCCGACCAGCGGCTGAACACCTCCATGGGGCCGCTGCTGCGCGCGGTGCTGTGGGAGCCGCAGGACGGCGGCCACGGCCCCGTCCTGCAGCTGACCACCCATCACCTCGCCGTCGACGGCCGCTCCGCCGAACTGCTGGGCGAGGACATCGCCGCCCTGTACGCGGCCCGCGCCCACGGCGCTCCCGCCCCCGCGCCCGCCGCCCCGTTCGCCCGGTCACTGCGCCGCGAACAGGCCGCTTGCACCGTGCAGGAGCGCGAGGAGGCCGAGCGGTACTGGACCTCCCGGCTGGTCGGCACCCAGGCGAAGGGCGCGCTGTTCCCCGGCGGCGGCGAGCAGGCCGGCGCCGCCGGAGCGCACCGCGAGTACCGGATGCCGCCGGCCCTGTCCCACACCCTCGCCAAGACCGCGCAGGCCGTGGGCGTGCCGCCGTTCACCGTGCTGCTGGGCGCGTTCGCCGCCGCCCTGTCCCGGGCCACCGGCCACCGCTGCCTCCTGGTCGCCGTCCCCACCTACGGGCGCACCTCCAGGGACGAGGACAGGACGGTCGGCTGCTTCGTCAACACCGTGCCGCTGCGCATCGACCTGGAGCCCGGCCGGCCGGTGGCCGCCTGGCTGGCCGAACTGAACCAGCACGTCCGCGGCGCCCTCGGCCACGCCCGCATGCCCTACCCGCACCTCGTCGACCTGTGCCGGGCCGCAGGCGGCCCCGACGCCGTGCCCACCGTCACCCTCGCCTACCAGAACTGGACACGCACCGGCCAGGGCCGGCCGGCCGGCGGCTGGGAGCCGGTGTACCGGCGCGGGCAGCGCGGCCACTTCGACCTCGGCCTGGAGGTCACCGACACCCCCGAGGGCGTGGAGATCCTCGCCAACCACCGCACCGCCGTCCTCGACGGCGCCCAGGTCGACGGCTTCGTCGACGACCTGCGGCGCATGGCGGGCGAACTCGAGCGCGGCGCCGCCACGGTGGGGGAACTGCTCGACCCTGCCGCATCCACCCTCGTCGCCCGCATCGACGCCACCGTGCGCCGCCACGGGCAGGCCACCGCCGTCGAGGACGGCAGCGACAGCCTCACCTACGCCGAACTGGACGCCCTGTCCGACGACATCGCCCGCCGCGTCGATCAACTGACGCCGCCCGGCGCGCCCGTCGCCGTCCTGATGCACCGCACCGTGCGGCTGCCCGCCGTCCTGCTCGGCATCCTCAAGAGCGGACGCCCCTACGTGCCGCTGGACGACTCCTATCCGAGCGAACGGCTGAAGCTGGTCGTCGAGGGCGCCGGCTGCGACGTGGCCGTCGCCGACCGCGAGCTGACCTGGCTGCTGCCGCAGCGGCTGCGGATCGTGGACCCGTGCGCCGCCCCCGGCCACACCGGCGACGGCGCCCAGCCCCAACCCCAGGCCCAGGCCCAGGCCGGGGCCGGGGTCGGGGCCGGGGCCGGTGTGTGCCGGCCGGACGACCTCGCCTACCTGATGTTCACCTCCGGCAGCACCGGACGGCCCAAGGGCGTCGGCGTCACCCACGCAAACGTCGTGCACACCCTGGAGGCGATCGCCCGCACGGTCGGCATCACCGACCACGCACCGGCACGGCTGCTGGCCGTCACCACCGTGTGCTTCGACATCTCCGTCCTCGAACTGTTCCTCCCGCTGCTGAGCGGCGGCACCGTCGTCGTCGCCGAACGCGCCGACGTCGTCGACGCCCGCCGCCTCGGCCGGCTGCTGACCGAACGCCGCATCACCGCCATGCAGGCCACCCCGGCCGGCTGGCAGCTCCTCGTGGACGGCGGCTGGAGCGGCCGGCCGGAGATGACCGCCCTGTGCGGCGGGGAAGCACTGCCGCCCCACCTCGCCGCCGCGCTCGCCGAACGCACCGGCAGCCTGTGGAACGTCTACGGCCCCACCGAGGCGACCATCTGGTCCACCATCGCACCCGTCACCGCCACCGGCCCCGTCCACCTCGGCGAGCCGATCGGCGCCACCGGCCTCCTGCTCACCGACACCGCCGCACGCCGCGAAGCGGCACCGGGCGAGAGCGGCGAACTGTGGATCGGCGGCCCCGGCGTCGCCCGCGGCTACTGGCAGCAGCCGCAGCTGACCGCCGAACGCTTCACCGGCCATCCGCTGCACCCCGAAGGCGGCGGCCGCTGGTTCCGCACCGGCGACCTCGTACGCCGCGACGACGACGGACGGCTGATCTTCCTCGGCCGGGCCGACAGCCAGGTCAAGGTCCGCGGCCACCGCATGGAACTGGGCGAGATCGAGACCGTGCTGGCCACCCACCCCGCGATCGCCCGCGTCGTCGTCGCCGTGCGCGGCGAAGGCCCCTCGGCCCGGCTCCTGGCGATCGCCGTACCGCGCGCCGGCACCGCCCTGCCCGACCTCGGCGAACTGCGCGAGTACGCCTCGGCGACGCTGCCGCCGTGGATGCTGCCGGACCGCCTGGTCGCCGCCGAACAGCTCCCGCTCACCCCCAACCGCAAGGTCGACCGCCAGGCGGCCCTGCGCCTCGCGGACACCACCCCCGCAGCCGCCCGGCCAGGCCGGCCCACCGAACCCGCACCGGCGGCCGTGCCTGCCCCCGCACCGGCGGCCGTGCCGGCGGCCGTGCCGGCGGCCGGACGCGCGGAGCTCGCGCGGCACGTGGGGCAGCTGTGGGCCGAGCTGCTCGAACTCGACGACGTACCGCACGACCGGAGGTTCTTCGACCTCGGCGGGAACTCCCTGCTGCTGGGACGGCTGTTCGCCCGGCTCGACGACGCCTACCCCGCAACCGGCCTGGAGCTGGCCGACCTGTTCGCCCGGCCCACCGTCGACGACCTCGCCGGCCTGCTCGCCACCCGCCTGAACGGCGCCGCCACCACCGCGGCCCCCGAACCGCAACCGCAACCGGCCTCCGGCAACGCCCCGGACCCGGCCCGGCCCGCCCGCCCCTCCCGCCGTGAGCTGCGGCGCGCGTTTCGACTCGGAGACGAACGATGACCCCACCCACCGGCCCCGACCTCGCGCAGGACCCCAACGCCGTCGCCGTCGTCGGCATGGCCTGCCGGTTCGGGCCCGCCACCTCCGTCGACCGGCTCTGGGAACTGCTCGAGCAACAGCGCACCGGCATCCGCCGCTACAGCACCGACGAGCTGATCGGCTTCGGCCACGACCCGCAGACCGTGCGGCACGAGGCGTTCGTGCCGGCCGGCGCCGCCCTGGAGGACGCCGACGCCTTCGACGCCGAGTTCTTCGGCTACAGCGCCCAGCACGCCGAGTGGCTCGACCCCCAGCAGCGGCTGCTGCTGGAAGTGGCCTGGCACGCCCTGGAGGACGCCGCTTTCGCCCCCGACGACACGGGGCTGCGCACCGCCGCCTACGTCTCGGTCGGACAGCCCGTGCGGCCACCGGTGGCGATCACCGAACTCGACGCCGCCGGAATGATCCGTTTCTCCTCCTCCGACAAGGACTTCGCGGCCGGCCGCATCTCCTACAAACTCGGCCTGACCGGCCCGAGCATGACCGTGCAGACCGCCTGCTCCAGCACCCTGGTCGGCCTGCACCTGGCCGCCGAGAGCCTGCTGGCCGAGGAGTGCGACCTCGCCGTGGTGGCCGGCGCGTCGCTGCACTTCCCGCAGGCCGGCTACCTCGCCGCCCCCGGCATGATCCTCTCGCCCAGCGGCCGGTGCCGGCCCTTCGACGACAGCGCCGACGGCACCGTGTTCGGCAACGGCGGCGGCGCCCTGGTCCTGCGCCGCCTCGCCGACGCGCTGCGCGAGGGCGACCCGGTGCGCGCCGTGCTGCGCGGCAGCGCCGTCAACAACGACGGCGCCCGCAAGATGGACTACCACGCACCCTCCCCCGAGGGGCAGGAGGCGGTGATCCGCGAGGCGCTGGCCGTCGCGGGCGTCGACCCGCACTCGGTGGGCTGCCTGGAGACCCACGGCACCGGCACCCACCTGGGCGACCCGGTCGAATTCGCCGCCCTGGAACGCGTCTACGGCGGCGAGCGGCCCCACCCGGCGGCCGTCGGATCGGTCAAGTCCGTCCTCGGCCACCTCAACACCGCCGCCGGCGTCGCCGGCGTCATCAAGGCCGTCCTGGCCCTGGAGCACGCCACCGTGCCCCGCCAGGTCCCCTTCACCGAACCCAACCGCGCCCTCGGCGGCGCGGGCGGCCTGCGCATCGCGCAGGACAGCGTCGTCCGGGGCGGCTGGCCGGTGCCCGACGGGCCGCGCCGCGCCGCCGTCAGCTCCTTCGGCATCGGCGGCACCAACGCCCACGCCGTCCTCGAACAGGCCCCCGACCCCACCCCGGCCGGCGACGCCGACGGCGACGGTGAGGGCCCGGTGCGGTGGGCCGTGCTGTCCGCCCACACCGAGACCGCGCTGCGCACCTGGGCCGCCGCCCTGGCCGGCCCGGTCGCCGGACTGCCGCTCACCGACGTCGTGCACACCCTGCGCACCGGACGCAGCCACCGGCGGGTGCGCTGCGCACTGTCGGCCACCACCCCCGCCCAACTCGCCGCAAAACTCCACGCGCTGGCGGACGGCGCGGACCTGAACGCCGACACCCCGCCCGCAGACCTGCACACCTGGATCACCGGCCACGGACCCCTGCCCGACACCGACACCGGCACCCGCACCGGCACCGGCACCGGCACCGGCGTCGCGGGGGCGGGGGCGGGCAGGGCCGAGGAGCGTGCCGCCCGGCGGGTGCGGCTGCCCGGCTACCCGTTCGCCCGCACCCGCTGGCCACTGCCCGGCACCGGCCAGGCGCGCACCGTACGGCCCGACGAAGCGGTCGCCGCCGACCATGTGGTCGCCGGCCGGCCCGTGCTGCCCGCCGCCGCCCAGCTCGACCTCGCCCTGACCGCCGCCCGGCACACCACCCCCGCGGCCACCGGCCTCGCCGACATCGCCTTCCACCGCCCGGTGGAGGTGAGCGGGCCCGTGACCCTGCGCGCGGTGACCGACGGCGACAGCGTCCGCATCGACTCCGACCACACCCACACCCACACCCAGGCCCGCGTCCTGACCCAACACACCGACGCACCCCACCGCCCCGATACGGCCGCCCTTGACGCCCAGTACCCCGACACCGCACAACCGGCCGAGCTGTACCGGTACTTCCAGGACAACGGCGTGACGTACGGCCCCGCCTTCCAGGTGCTGCGCGAGCTGCGCCACGGCCCCGGCGGAGCCCTGGCCAAAGTCGCCGCCGCCCCCGGCACGGGCGACGGCTGGGGCGGCGGCGGGCAGAGCCTGTCCCCGTACGTCCTCGACGGCGCCCTGCAGACCGTGATCGGCTGTGTGCTGCGCGAGGACCTGGGCGGGCAGACGTACATTCCGTTCGCCGTCGACACGCTGCACGTGCACGGCGAGCTGCCGCACGAGGTGTGGGTGCAGGTCCGCCCGGTACGCCTGGCCGGCGGCGGCCGCCAGGTACGCAAGTACGACGTGAACGTCACCGCACCCGACGGCACCCCGGCCCTGACCCTCACCGGCCTGGCCCTGCGCCCCACCGGCCCCGCCACGCCCGCCGCGCCACGCCCGCACGCCGCGCAACTGCCCTCCGGGATACACCTGTTCGCGCCCGCCACCGAGCCCTGCGACCTCGCCACCGCTGCCGACGGCCGGCCCGCCGTGCTCGTCGCCGTCGGCGACACCCCGCTGGAGGGCGCCGACCTGGTGCTGCCCGATCCGGCCGATGCGCAGGCCGCCGCGGCCGCCGGCGCCGAGATCGCGGCCCGGCTGCCCGACGGCGGCCCGCCCGTCATCGTCTGGCCCCTGGCCGCCACCGCGAACCCGGCCCCCGGCCGCCCGGCCGCCGACGCGCTGCGCGTCCTGGCGCTGCTGCGCGCCCTGCTGGGCCCGCTCGCGCGGCGCGGCGCCAAGATCGTGGTGCCCTTCCCCGTGGACGCCCTCGACGACGCGGCCGCCGTCACCGGCAGCGGACTGGCCGCGCTGGGCCGCTCACTCACCGGGGAGAACCCGCGCTTCGACCTCACCGCCCTCGCCGTCGACCCCGACGCCGACCCGGGCGCCTGGAGGCGCGCCGTGCACACAGCCGCCCAGGCGCCGCCCGGCGGCCGGCTGACCGCCGGGCGCGACGGCACCCTCACCCGCACCGTGCTGCGCCCGCTGACCGTCCCGGCGTCCTCAAAAGCCCCGTTCCGCCGCGGCGGCCGCTACTGGATCAACGGCATGGGCGGCCTGGCCGCACTGCTGGCCGGTCACCTCGCCGACACCTACGGCGCCCACATCGTCCTGACCGGCCGCTCCGCCGCCGACGGCGAACGCGCCGCCGAGATCGGCCGGCTGGCGAAACGCGCGGCCCGCGCAGGCGGATCGGTGACCTACCACCGCCTCGACAGCACCGACGCGGACGCCGTGCGCGCCCTCGCCGACCGGCTGCACGGCGAGGGCGCCGTCCACGGCGTCGTGCACCTGGCCGGAACACTGCGCGACGCGTTCATCCTGCGCAAGCACAGCGCCGACGCCGACGCCGTGATCACCGCCAAACTCACCTCGGCCGCCGCGCTGGACGCGGCCACCGCCCACTGGCCGCTGGACTGCTTCGTCGTCTACTCCTCCGTCTCCGGCGCCCTCGGCAGCCCCGGCCAGGCGGACTACGCCTTCGCCAACGCCGCCGCCGACGAGCTGATCGCCCGACGCGCCCGACGCGTCGCCGCCGGGACGCGCCAGGGGCGTTCGCTGTCCGTCGCCTGGCCCTACTGGGCCGAGGGCGGCATGCGCACCGGCGGCGACGCCGAACAGGTCCTCGGCGCGCTCGGGATGCGCCCGATGCCCGCCGACGCCGGCCTCACCGTCCTGGAGACACTCCTCGCCGCCGACGACGGCGCCGCGCAGCCCACGCCCGTCGTTCTGTACGGCGACCGCGAGCAACTGCTCGCCTCCTTCCCCCTGCTGGGCACCCCACCTGCGCCCGCCACACCCGCCCCCACGCCCGTCGCGCCCGTCGCGCCCGTCGCGCCCGTCGCGTCCGCCGTGGCCGCTCCCGGCCCCGGCACCGGCGCGACGGCGGAAGCGCCGGCGGAGACGGCGGCGGTGGAGGGCGCGTTGACAGACCGGCTGCGGGCCGCCGTCGCCGAGGCCACCCGCACCCCGCTGGGCGACGTGCGGCCCGACAGGCCCTTCGACGACCTCGGCATCGACTCGCTGCTCGCCATCCGCGTCGTCGAACTGCTGGAGAAGGACTTCGGCCGGCTCTCCAAGACGCTGCTCTTCGAGTGCCGTTCGGTCGCCGAACTCGCCGAACACCTCATGGAGGAGTTCCCCGAGCGGTGCGCCGAACTGACCGGCACCACCACCGCCACTGCGACCGCCGCCGTCGTGACGGGGCCGGAGGCCGAGCCGCCCGCCTCCTCCACCGCCCCCCTGGACACCGCCGCCCCCGCGCCCGCCGAGCACCCGCAGCCGGCGCCGCCCGGCACCGGCGCCGACCCGCGGGCCGTCGCGATCATCGGCGTCGCCGGACGCTTCCCTGAGGCCGACGGCCTCGACGAACTGTGGGCCAACCTCCTGGCAGGCCGCGACAGCATCACCGAAGTGCCGCGGACACGCTGGGACGCGGCCGCCCTCTACGACCCCGACAAGTCCCGCGTCGACCGCACCTACACCAAATGGGGCGGCTTCCTGGAGGGAGTGGAGAACTTCGACGCACCGCTGTTCAGCATCTCGCCCCGCGAGGCCGGCACCGTCGACCCGCAGGCCCGGCTCTTCCTCGAAGCCTGCTGGGCCGCCCTCGACGACGCCGGCTACACCCCCGACACCCTGGTGACCACCGGCGAGCGGGTGCACCGCAAGGACGTCGGCGTGTTCGTCGGCGCCATGTACGGGGAGTACCAGCTCCACGAGGCGGAGGAACGGCTGCGCGGCAACCCGGTCCTGGCCAACAGCGCCTACTGGTCCATCGCCAACCGCGTCTCGTACTACTTCGACTTCCAGGGGCCCAGCACGGCCGTCGACACCGCCTGCTCCTCCGCGCTCACCGCGATCCACCTGGCGGTGGAGTCACTGCGCGCCGGCAGCTCCAAGGTCGCCGTCGCCGGCGGCGTCAACGTCCTGATCCACCCCAACAAGTACTTCATGCTCGGCCAGGGCAGGTTCGCCGCCAGCGACGGCCGCTGCCGCAGCTTCGGAGCCGGCGGCGACGGATACGTACCGGGCGAGGGCGTGGGCGCGTTCGTCCTCAAACCCCTCACCGACGCCCTGCGCGACGGCGACCACATCCACGGCGTCATCCGCGGCACCGCCGCCAACCACGGCGGCCGCACCAACGGCTACACCGTGCCCAACCCGCGCGCCCAGGCCGACCTCGTCACCAAGGCACTGCGCGACGCGGGCCTTGCGGCCACGGACCTCGACTACATCGAGACGCACGGCACCGGCACCTCGCTCGGCGATCCCATCGAGATCCGCGGCCTGGCATCCGCGTTCTCCCGTGACGGTGTCAAGGGCGCGGGGAACCTCCCGATCGGATCGGTGAAGTCGAACGTCGGCCACCTGGAGTCGGCGGCCGGCGCGGTGGCCCTGGCGAAGGTGCTGCTGCAGATCCGCCACCGCACCCTGGTGCCGTCGCTGCACGCCACTCCCGCCAACCCCGAAATCGACTTCGACCGTGTGCCGTTCACCGTCCAGCAGAGCACCGCCCCCTGGCACACCCACGACGGAGCCGACCGGCCGGTGCGGGCGGGCATCAGCTCCTTCGGCGCCGGCGGCGCCAACGCGCACATCGTCGTCGAGAGCCCGCCGCCCGCCGCACCGCGGCCGCCCGCCGAGCGCCGGCAGCCGGTGGTGGTGTTCCTGTCCGCCCGCACCCCCGCGGCCCTCACGGCCACCGCCCGGCGCCTGCACACCCACCTCACCGACGCCCGCGACCGCGGCACACAACCGCACCTCGCCGACATCGCCCACACCTTCGCGGTCGGACGCGCCGACCTCGAACACCGCGCAGCGCTGGAGGCCGACTGCCTCGACACGCTGCTCGACGCCCTGGGGGCCCTCGCGGCAGGCCGCCCCCGCCCCTGGCGGCGCACCGAGGCCACCTCCGACGACCCGGTACGGGTGTGGCTGGACGGCGGCCGGATCGACCGCGCCACCGTCAGCGGCGCCGGCCCCGCCGCCCGGCGCATCCCGCTGCCGCACTACCCCTTCGAGCGGATCCGCTGCTGGTACGACCTCCAGATCGAGCACCTGCACCACAAGGGCCTGGGCACCGCCGGCAACGAACCGTCCCTGTCCCGCCCCCACCTGCGCGACTTCGGCCGCACCCCGGCGGGCACCCCGGCACAAGGCAGCGCGAACGGTGCCACGCCCGCACAAGGCAGCGCGAGCGGTGCCGGGCCCGGTGCCCCGAGCAGCAGCCCGGCCGGCGCCGCAGCCGGCGCGGCCGGTGCCCCGCTCGCCGCGCCGGCCGGCACCACGCCCCGCCCTGCGGCCGCGATCCGCCTGTCCGGCCCCCGGCCGGCGCCCGCGACCGATCAGCCCGAACCCCAGGCACAGGAGACGCCATCCATGACTCGTGACCGCAAGATCTCCCTCCGGCCGCTGGGCGCCGCGGCCCCGGCCCCCGCGGTCGCCCCCGCCGCACCCGCCCCCGCCCCCGCCCCGGCGCCTGCCGTGTCCGCTCCGGCGGTCGCCCCCGCCGCGGTGGACGGCGCGTTCGCGGACCGGGTCGCCGAAGAAGTGGGGGAGGTGCTGGCCGGGGTGCTCTACATGGAGCCCGCCGATCTCGACCCGGAACAGAGTTTCCAGGTGCTCGGTGTCGACTCCATCCTCAGCGTCGAGTTCATCGCCCTGGTCAACGCCCGCTACGCCACCGACATCAAGGCCACCGAGCTGTACGACCACCCGACGCCGGCCGCGTTCGCCCGCCATGTCGCCCAGCAGCTGGGCGGCACACCACCGTCCGCCCCGGCGCCCACCGCACCCGCCCCTGCCCCCTCAGCGCCCGCTCCCGCAGCACCCGCCCCCGCAGCGCCCGCTCCCGTGGCGCCCGTGGCTTCCGCGCCGGCGCCCGTGCGGGCGGGGGAGCGGGCGACGGCCGACGTCCTTGCCACACTGCGCGAGCAACTCGCCCAGACCCTGTACTGCGACGTGTGGGACATCGACACCGACGCCACCTTCAACAGCCTGGGCCTGGACTCGATCCTCGGTGTCGAGTTCGTCGCGTTCCTCAACAACGCCTACGGCCTCGACGAGAAGGCAGGCGTCCTGTACGACCACCCCAGCCTCGCCGCGCTCGCCGCCCACATCACCTCCCGCACCACCCCCGCCCCGGCCGGCGGGGCCGCCGATGCCGCGGGGGCGCAGGCCGTGAGCGCGGCGGACCTCGACGCGCTGCTCGCCGCCGTACGCGACAACCGGCTCACCGTCGAGCAGGCGCTCTCGCTCCTGCCCCAGCACACCTGAGAGGACGAACCACCCATGACCGAGGACGAGATCTTCGCCGTCATCCGCGCCCAGATCGTGGACGTACTGCCCGAGACCGCCGACATCGAGATCACCCTCGACCACAGCATGCGCGAGCTGGGCGCCAACTCCATCGACCGTATGGACGTGGTGATCGCCGCCCAGGACGAGCTGGGCATCACGGTGCCCGGCGCGGCCCTCACCCAGGCCGACGACCTGCGTTCGCTGGTCGCGGTCTTCCGCGCCCACCACAGCACGCACGCGTGAGCCCGCAGCCCGGCCCGGTGGCCGTCACGGCCGCCGCGGTGCTCACCCCGCTCGCCGAGGACCTGGACGGCTTCACCGCCGCCCTGCTCGCCGGCCGCAGCGCGGTGACCCTCGGCGGCGAAGGGGACGACGCGCTGCCCGTCGCCGCGCTCGCCGCCTTCGACCTCGCCTCCTGGGCCGGGCGCCACCTCGCCGACAAGCCCGAGGACGCGGCCCGGCTGCGCAAGGTCGCGGGCCGCGCGGCGCTGCCCGCGCGCAGCGCCGCCTGCGTCGCACTGCGCGCGGTGGGCGACGCACGCCTTGCAAAGGAGCAACTCGCCGATACCGCGCTGATCGTCGCCGGCAGCAACCTCGCCCTCGCCCACCAGGCACAGACCGTCCTGGGCCACGACCGGGCCCCGGGCCGGCTGCGCGCCTCCTACGCGCTCACCCACCTCGACGTGGACGTCGTCGGCGCGGTCAGCGAGCTCACCGGCATCCGTGCCGAGGGCTGGGCCCTGGGCGGCGCATCGGCCAGCGGCACCCTCGCACTCATCCAGGCGGCACGCACGGTGGCCGCCGGCTGGGCCGAACGCGCCCTCGTCGTCGCCCCGGTGGCCGAACTGTCACCGGTGGAGGCGGAGGCACTGCGCCGCACCGGCGCGATGGCCGACGAGCACTTCCGCGACGAACCCGCCCGCATGTGCCGCCCGTTCGACACCGCCCGCCAGGGCTTCGTCCGCGGCGAGGGCGCCGCCGCCCTCGTCCTGGAACACCCCGACGCAGCCCGCCGGCGCGGCGCCCGGGTGCTGGCGGAGATCACCGGCCACGGGCAGCGCCTGGACGCCCGCCGCGGCACCGAGCCCGACGCCGCCGGCCAGGAGAGGGCCATGCGCACCGCGCTGGACACCGCGGGCATCGGCCCCGACGACATCGACTACGTCAACGCGCACGGCACCGGCTCCAGGCTGGGCGACGCGACCGAAGCAGCGTCACTGCAGGCGGTGTTCGGCACCCGGCCCTCGCTGCGCATCAACTCCACCAAGCCGCTGACCGGCCACTGCCTGTCCGCGGCCGGACTGATCGAGGCGGTCGCCACCGTCGCGCAACTACGGGCGGGCACCGTTCACCCCAACGTGAACCTGCACGAGCCCGACACCACCCTGCCGCTGGCCGGCCGCACCGCCGAACAGCGGCCGCTGCGCTGCGCACTGAGCAACAGCTTCGCCTTCGGCGGCATCAACGCCTCCGTGGTGATCCGCCTCCCCGAACCCCGGCCCTGAAGCCGCACGACCCTGTCAGTTACGGAGAAGACATGAAGCAGGTCGGCATCGAAGCCATCAACGCCTACTGCGGTGAGACCTACGTCGACGTGCCGACCCTGTTCGCGGCCCGCGGCCTCGACGACAGCCGGATCGGCAACCTGATGATGGCCCGCAAGAGCGTCGCCTTGCACTGCGAGGACGCCGTGTCCTTCGCCGTCAACGCCGCCAAACCCCTCGTCGACGCCCTCACCGACGCCGAACGCGACTCGATCGAACTGCTCATCGTCGGCACCGAGTCCGGCGTCGACTTCGGCAAGTCGCTCGCCACCTACGTCCACGACCACCTCGGCCTGCCGCGCAGCTGCCGCCTGTTCGAGACCAAGCAGGCCTGCTACAGCGGCACCGCCGCCCTGCAGATGGCCGCCGCCGTCGTCGCCGCCAGCCCCTTCGAGGGCACCAAGGCCCTCGTCATCAGCAGCGACGTGGCCCGCCCCGTGCCGCACACCTACGTCGAACCCAGCCAGGGTGCCGGCGCCATGGCCATGCTCGTCGGCGACAACCCCGTCGTCGCCGCCTTCGACCCCGGCGCCAACGGCTTCCACTCCTACGAGGTCATGGACACCTGCCGCCCCGACCCGGAGGCCGAGGCCGGCGACACCGACCTGTCGCTCCTGACGTTCATCGACTGCCTCAAAGGCTCCTTCACCGACTACGCCCGCAAGGTCGAGGGCGCCGACTTCGTCGACACCTTCGACCTGCTGGCCATGCACACCCCCTTCCCCGGCATGGTCAAGGGCGCACACCGGGCCGCGCTGCGCACCCTCAAGCGCGGCCTTGCCCCCCAGGCCGTCGAGGACGACTTCACCACCCGCCTCGGCCCGGCCGTCCAGTACCCGCAGCAGGTCGGCAACATCTACGCCGGCACCGTCCACCTCGCCCTCGCCTCCACCATCGCCAACGCCGCCGTCGACCGCGAACGCCGCGTCGGCGTCTTCTCCTACGGCTCCGGATGCGCCTCCGAGTTCTACAGCGTCACCATCACCCCCGACTCGCAGCGCGCCGTGCGCGCCATGGGCATCCGCGAAGCACTCGACGCCCGCTACGAGCTGAGCATGGACGAGTACGACGAACTCCTGACCGCCACCGCCGAACTGAAGTTCGGCATGCGGGACTTCACCTTCGACCTCGACCGCTTCCCGCAGATCACCAAGGCCCGCTTCACCGGCGGCCGCCGCCTGGTCCTGTCCGCCGTGCGCGACTACCACCGCGAATACGTGTGGCTCGACGGAGGCGCGCGATGACCGCCGTCACCCTCACCCGCGCCCGCGGCGTGATCCGCGCCCGCCTCGAGGACCCCGACCGCCGCAACCCCATCACCGCCCTGCTCCTGACCAACCTGCACGCAGCGCTGGACGCCGCCGAAGCCGACCCCGGCTGCCGCGTCCTGGTCCTGTGCGCGAGCGGCGACGACTTCTGCGCCGGAACCGACCTGTCGGACGGTGTGCCCGACACCTCCGACGCCACCGGCGCCACCGGCGCCGCCACGGAAGAACTCCCGTACTGGCGGCTGCTGGAACGCCTGACCCGCACCCCCGTCGTCACCATCGCCGTCGTCGACGGGCGCGCGAGCGCCGGAGGAGTGGGACTGGCCGCCGCCTGCGACCTCGTCATCGCCGGCCCCGACGCCCGCTTCCGGCTCACCGAAGCCCTGGTGGGCCTCGTGCCCGCCATGGCCCTGCCGTTCGTGGCCCGCCGCACCGGTGAACAGCGCGCCTTCACTGCCACCCTGCTCGCCGAGGACCTCGACGCGGCCGCAGCCCTCGCCGCCGGCCTCGCCGACGAGGCCACCACCGACACCGAAGGCGCACTGCGCCGCACCCTGGTCCACCTCAGCCGCGTCGACCGCGACACCACCGGCGCGCTCAAGGAATACCGGGCCAGACTCTTCCCCCGCGACACCCACCTGGGCCTGGACGCCACACGCACCTTCCTCGACCGGCTCGCCGACCCGGCCGTCCACCGGCTCATCGGCCGGCTGGCCACACCGGAGCGTGCCGCATGAGCACACCCACCGCCCCCGCCGCCCCCGACGCCGTCGTCCGGCTCACCAGGGAAGGGCCGCTCGCCGTCGTCACCATGGACGACACCGCAAGCCGCAACACCTTCTCGCCCGCCCTGACCCAAGGACTCGTCGACTGCGTCGAACGCGCCGCCGCCGACCCGCACACCCGCGCCGTCCTCGTCGAAGGCCGGCCCGAACTGTTCTGCGCCGGCGGCACCCGCCGCGAACTGATCAACTTCGCCCGCGGCGACGCCACCTTCGACACCGACGACTTCTTCCGCGTCTTCGCCCGCTGCCCGCTGCCGGTGATCGCCTCCCTCCAGGGCCACGCCATCGGCGGCGGCCTCGTCCTGGCCCTGTACGCCGACTTCGCCGTCTTCAGCGAACGCTCCATGTACGCGGGCAACTTCATGAACTACGGCTTCACCCCCGGCATGGGCGCCACCCACCTGTTCCCGTCCCGCTTCGGCCGCGAACTGGGCACCGAAATGCTCTACACCGCCCGCAACTACCGCGGCGCCGAACTACGCGAGCGCGGCGCCCCGATCCGCGTGACCGCGCACGCCGACGTACCGCGCACCGCACGGGAGCTGGCGCTGTCGATGTGCGGCCCGCCCCGCGCCTCGGTCGAACTCCTCAAACAAGACCTCGCCGAACCGCTGCTGGCCGCCACCGACGCCGCGATCGCCCGCGAGGCCGCCCTGCACCGCACCTCGTTCCGGCTGCCCGAGGTGCTCGACCGCATCGTCGCCGGATACGGCGACACCGGCCGCTGACCGCACGACCGCCCGCCCCTGCCATGCGAGGACCGAGGGAACCGATGGACGCGAAAGAGATCCTGACCCGATTCAAGAACGGCACCCTGGACACCGCGTCCACCACCGCCGCCCTCCTGCGCACGACCACCCCGCCGACGACGGCCGAGCCCCCCGGCGCGAGCGACGCCCCCGCGCCCACTCCGGCCACCCCCCGGCCCCCGGCGGGCGCGGGGGGGAGCGCCTTGCCCGCGCCCGGCCGGGGCGAGGCCCCGGCGCCCACCGGTGCCGCAGCCGCGGCCGGCGGTGTGCACCCCGCTCCGGCGGCCGCAGCCGCGGCGGGCGGCGTGGACCGCGTTCAGGCGGCGGCCCTGCTGCGGGCGGCGGCGGAGGAGGGCGCATCGCCC
>NZ_JBEXRZ010000075.1:0-33533 GCF_040613325.1 Streptomyces sp. NPDC006283
CCGCCGCCGTGGCGGGCCATGCCGCCGTACGTGTCGATGATGATCTTGCGGCCGGTGAGGCCGGCGTCGCCCATCGGGCCGCCGATCTCGAAACGGCCGGTCGGGTTCACCAGGAGGCGGTAGCCCTCGGTGTCGAGCTTGATGCCGTCCTCGACGAGCTGCGCGAGCACGTGCTCGACGACGAACTCACGGATGTCGGGCGCGAGCAGCGAGTCCAGGTCGATGTCGGACGCGTGCTGCGAGGAGACGACGACGGTGTCGAGGCGGACGGCCTTGTCGCCGTCGTACTCGATGGTGACCTGCGTCTTGCCGTCCGGGCGCAGGTAGGGGATGGTCCCGTTCTTGCGCACCTCGGAGAGACGGCGCGACAGACGGTGCGCGAGGTAGATCGGCAGCGGCATCAGCTCGGGCGTCTCGTCGCACGCGTAGCCGAACATCAGGCCCTGGTCGCCGGCGCCCTGCTTGTCGAGCTCGTCCTCGTCGCCCTCGACGCGCTTTTCGTAGGCGGTGTCGACGCCCTGCGCGATGTCGGGCGACTGGGCGCCGATGGAGACGGAGACGCCGCAGGAGGCGCCGTCGAAGCCCTTCTTCGACGAGTCGTAGCCGATCTCGAGGATCTTGTTGCGCACGAGGGTGGGGATGTCGGCGTACGCCTTGGTGGTCACTTCACCGGCGACATGCACCAGGCCGGTGGTGATCAAGGTCTCCACGGCGACCCGGGAGGTCGGGTCCTCCTGCAGGAGGGCGTCGAGAATCGTGTCGCTGATCTGGTCGGCGATCTTGTCGGGGTGACCCTCGGTCACGGACTCCGAGGTGAAGAGACGGCGGGACACATCGCTCCCTGGGGTTGCAGCGGCTGCTGGCTGATCATTGACGGACCGGCAGGGGGCTGCGCCCCGCGACGTTCCACGAACCAGTTTATCGGTCGCGCTCCGGCACCGGACACCCTGTCTCGCAGGCTGGGAGTCCGCTGACCTGGGGCCACGGCCGAGACACCACGACGATAGCGTCTGGGGACTGAGCGATTCGCCACATTTCGCAGGTTTCTGCGGCACGGCCTGTCGCCCGTTCGTAGCCCGCTGTTCAGGCCGGTTTCGCGGGGATCTCAGGCGAGCCGCGGTACGACGAGGTCCCAGACCGTGTCGGCGAGCGCCTCCTTGGGGCCGTGCGGCACCGGCGTCTCGCCGCCGTCGGCGGCCAGCACGACGGCCTCGTTCTCCTCGGCCCCGAACGTCTTGCGCTCCCCCACCTCGTTGACGACCAGCAGGTCGCAGCCCTTGCGCCGGAGCTTGTCGCGGCCGTTGGCGAGCACGTCGTCGGTCTCCGCGGCGAAGCCCACGATCACCTGGTCGGCACGGGCCCGCTCCGCGGAGATCTCGGCGAGGATGTCCGGGTTGCGGACCAGGGTGACGACGGGGGCCTCGACGCCGTCCTTCTTCTTGATCTTGCCCTCGGCGTAGGTGGCGGGCCGGAAGTCCGCGACGGCCGCGGCCATGACGACGGCGTCGGCGTCCGCGGCGGCCTTGAGCACGGCCTCGCGCAGCTGTACCGCCGTCCCGACGTGGACGACGTCGACGCCGGCCGGGTCGGCGAATCCGGTATTGGCCTCGACGAGGGTGACGCGGGCACCGCGGGCGGCCGCGGTGCGGGCCAGGGCGTAGCCCTGCTTGCCCGAGGAGCGGTTGCCGAGATAGCGGACCGGGTCGAGGGGTTCGCGAGTGCCACCCGCGCTGATGACCACATGACGGCCGGCGAGGTCGGGGGCGCTCACCCCCCGGGCCAGGCGGTGCCTCCTCAGAACGTGGCGGCAGATCTCGAAGATCTCGCCCGGGTCCGGCAGCCGGCCCTTGCCGGTGTCTACGCCGGTGAGCCGGCCGACCGCGGGCTCGATCACGACGGCTCCGCGGCGGCGCAGTGTCGCGACGTTCTCCTGGGTGGCGGGGTGCTCCCACATCTCCGTGTGCATCGCCGGGGCGAAGACGACCGGGCACCGGGCGGTCAGCAGGGTGTTGGTGAGCAGGTCGTCGGCGAGGCCGTGGGCGGCCTTGGCGAGCATGTCGGCGGTGGCGGGGGCGACCACGACAAGGTCGGCGTGCTGTCCGATCCGTACGTGCGGAACCTCGTGGACGTCGGACCAGACCTCGGTCGAGACGTTATGACCCGAGAGCGCGGACCAGGTCACGGCGCCGACGAAGTTCAGCGCCGACGCGGTCGGCACCACCTTGACGTCGTGCCCCGACTCGGTCAGCCGGCGCAGCAGCTCGCACGCCTTGTAGGCGGCGATCCCCCCGCTGACTCCCAGCACGACCCTCGGCCTGCCCCCGGTGCCCACCGCGTCGCCCATCGCGTCGCCCATCGCGTCGCCCATTGCGTCCGTCGCGTCCACTGCGTCTCCCCACTCGGATCGGTACGAGCTCGTCCGTGCGACCTAATGACACACCACAGGCCCGGCGGATGCTCCGACGGGCCTGTGGTGAAGAACGTTTGTGACCTACTGGGCCGGGCCCTCGATGGCCTCGGAGGTCAGCAGACCCGCGTTGATCTCGCGCAGGGCGATCGAGAGCGGCTTCTCGTGGACGTGGGTGTCCACCAGGGGACCGACGTACTCGAGCAGGCCCTCACCGAGCTGCGAGTAGTACGCGTTGATCTGACGCGCGCGCTTGGCCGCGTAGATCACGAGGCTGTACTTCGAGTCGGTGGCCTCGAGCAGCTCGTCGATCGGAGGGTTGATGATGCCCTCGGGCGCGGTGATGGAAGAGGACACGCTATGCCTTCCGAAGAACTTGCAGAAAGATCGGACAAAAGATCAAACAACTTCCATCAAGGCTAGCAGCTCACGCGCCACGTCCTCGACGGAGGTGTTGACCAGGGTGGTGTCGAACTCGGGCTCGGCCGCCAGTTCCACCTTGGCGACCGTCAGCCGGCGCTCGATGACCTCCGGCGACTCGGTGCCGCGGCCGGTGAGGCGGCGGACCAGTTCCTCCCAGCTCGGCGGCGCCAGGAAGACCAGCTGGGACTCCGGCATGGATTCCTTGACCTGCCGGGCGCCCTGGAGGTCGATCTCGAGGAGCACGGGCTCGCCCGCCTCGAGTCGGTCGAGGACCGCGCGGCGGGGCGTGCCGTAGCGGTTGCCCGCGAACTCGGCCCACTCCAGCAGTTCGTCGCCGGCGACAAGCTTGTCGAACTCGTCGTCGGTGACGAAGAAGTACTGGACTCCGTGCTTCTCGCCGGGCCTCGGCTTCCGGGTGGTCGCCGACACCGAGAGCCAGACGTCGGGGTGGACCTTGCGCATATGAGCGACGACCGTGCTCTTGCCGACCCCGGAGGGGCCGGAGAGCACGGTCAGCCGCGGACGTACCTCTGCTGCCATGCAGCGATTATCCAGGTTCTCGGGAGTGCCCGGGAACGTCAGGCGGCGCCGCCGCCGAACTCGCGCTCCAGGGAGGCGATCTGGTTGGAGCCGAGACCGCGCACCCGGCGGCTCTCGGAGATGCCGAGCCTCTCCATGATCTGCTTGGCGCGGACCTTGCCCACGCCCGGCAGGGACTCGAGGAGGGCGGAGACCTTCATCTTGCCGATGACGTCGTTCTCCTGGCCCTGCTTGATGACCTCGTGGAGCGAGGCGCCGGAGTGCTTGAGTCGATTCTTGACCTCGGCCCGCTCCCGGCGAGCCGCGGCGGCCTTTTCGAGCGCGGCTGCGCGCTGTTCAGGGGTAAGGGGCGGAAGAGCCACGCCTACGTCACCTCGGATGTCGAACTGTCGGATACGGACCAGTGAGGAAGCTAGTCGCCCCACACCAGGCGAGCAATGCGCAACGCAGTGGGCCTGCCCTGCACGTTCGCTCTTCGACGGAGACTAGCGGCCATGGCCGCTCCAGTCAGCGAGAACAGACGAAAAGTCCTGGTCAGCATCGACCGACCAGGACATTTCCGACATAATGGCCGGGTTTTGCGTGAAGAAACTGTCAAGGACTACGCGGAGGCGACCGCCGCACGCACTTCGGAGGCGAAACGCTCCGCCGCCGCACGCAGCCCCGCGACGTCCGGACCGTGGCTGAGGACGCCGCGGCTCACGCTCGGAACGACGTTGCCCACGGCCGCGCCGAACACGCCGGGAAGGTCGGCGGGGGTCGCGCCCTGGGCACCGATGCCCGGCGCGAGGAGGGGGCCGTTGATGTCGAGGTCGGCTCCCGTGTCGCCGAGGGTGGCGCCGACGACGGCGCCGACCGAGCCGAGGGGCTGCGCGCCGGCGTTCTCCGCGGCCATGTGGTCGAGCATGACCTGGGCCAGCGACTTGCCGTCGGCGGCGGTCGCCCGCTGCACCTCGGCGCCCTCCGGGTTGGAGGTGAGGGCCAGGACGAAGACCCCGCAGCCGCTCAGCACGGCCTGGTCGAGCGCGGGGCGCAGGGAGCCGAAGCCGAGGTACGGGGAGACAGTGACCGCGTCGGAGAAGAGCGGGGAGTCCTTGCGGAGGTACGTCTCCGCGTACGCGCCCATCGTCGAGCCGATGTCACCGCGCTTGGCGTCCATCAGGACCAGCGCGCCCGCCGCCCTGGCCTCCTCCACGGCCTTCTCCAGTACGGCGATGCCGCGCGAGCCGAAGCGCTCGAAGAACGCGGACTGCGGCTTGAGGACGGCGACCCGGTCGGCCAGAGCCTCCACCGTGGTCCTGGTGAACCGCTCCAGGCCGTTGACGTCGTCGTTCAGGCCCCAGGCGGTGAGCAGCGAGGCATGCGGGTCGATGCCGACGCAGAGCGGGCCACGGGTGTCCATGGCGTTGCGGAGTCGCGCACCGAAGGTTTCCTGAATGATCATGCGGTGACCTTTCGTGTCTCGGCGCCGACGGCTTCGGCGAGCGTGGTGTACGGGCTCGCGGCGAGGCGGGCGGCGAGACCCTTGTGGAGGGCGCGGGCGTAGAAGGGGCCCTCGTAGATGAAGGCGCTGTAGCCCTGGACGAGGGTGGCACCGGCGAGGATGCGCTGCCAGGCGTCCTCCGCGTTCTCGATGCCGCCGACCCCGACGAGGGTGATGCGGTCGCCGACGCGTGCGTACAGCCGCCGCAGCACCTCCAGCGAGCGTGCCTTGACGGGCGCACCCGAGAGGCCGCCGGTCTCCTTGACCAGCTCGGGCGAGGACTTCAGGCCGAGGCCCTCGCGGGCGATGGTGGTGTTGGTCGCGATGATGCCGTCCAGGCCCAGTTCGAGGGCGAGGTCGGCGACGGCGTCGACGTCCTCGTCCGCGAGGTCGGGCGCGATCTTGACGAGCAGCGGCACGCGCCGGTCGGTGACCGTGCGGTCGGCGGCCTCGCGCACGGCGGTGAGCAGCGGACGCAGGGACTCGGTGGCCTGGAGATTGCGCAGACCCGGCGTGTTGGGCGAGCTGACGTTGACGACGAGGTAGTCGGCGTGGGCGGCCAGGCGCTCGGTGGAGGTGACGTAGTCGCCGACCGCCTCCTCCTCCGGGACGACCTTGGTCTTGCCGATGTTGACGCCGACGACCGTACGGAAGATCTCGCGGCGGGCCGCGAGCCGGGCGGCGACCGCCGCCGAGCCCTCGTTGTTGAAGCCCATGCGGTTGATCAGCGCACGGTCGGCGACCAGCCGGAAGAGACGCTTCTTGGGGTTGCCGGGCTGCGGCTGGGCGGTGACGGTGCCGATCTCGATGTGGTCGAAGCCCAGCATCGCCATGCCGTCGATGGCGACGGCGTTCTTGTCGAAGCCGGCCGCGAGGCCGAACGGGCCGTGCATCCGCAGCCCGAGCGCCTCGGTGCGCAGCTCCTTGTGGCGGGGTGCGAGCACGGCGGCGACGAAGGTGCGCAGGACGGGGACGCGGACCGCGAGGCGGATCCACCGGAAGGCCAGGTAGTGGGCCTGCTCGGGGTCCATCCGCTTGAAGACCAGGTCGAAGAAGAACTTGTACATGGGAAGTGGTGTCCTCATGAGGAGGGGGACACCGTTTCCGGTGTCCCCCTCGTGGTTGCTAGTCGCGGGTCGCGGTCAGCTGTTCCGCGTGTTCCTGGAGCGAACGGACGCCGACGTCACCGCGGTTGAGCGCGTCGATGCCCTGGACGGCGGCGGCGAGCGCCTGGACCGTCGTCAGGCACGGGACGCCGCGCGCGACGGCCGCGGTGCGGATGTCGTAGCCGTCGAGACGGCCGCCCGTGCCGTAGGGGGTGTTGACGATGAGGTCGACCTCGCCGTCGTGGATCAGCTGGACGATGGTCTTCTCGCCGTTCGGGCCCTCGCCCTCCGACTGCTTGCGCACGACGGTGGCGTTCAGGCCGTTGCGCTTGAGCACCTCGGCGGTGCCGGAGGTGGCCATCAGCTCGAAGCCGTGGGCGACCAGCTCACGCGCCGGGAAGATCATCGAACGCTTGTCGCGGTTCGCGACGGAGACGAACGCGCGGCCCTTGGTGGGCAGCGGTCCGTACGCCCCGGCCTGCGACTTGGCGTACGCCGTACCGAAGACCGAGTCGATGCCCATGACCTCGCCGGTGGAGCGCATCTCCGGGCCGAGGACGGTGTCCACGCCGCGGCCGTGCACGTCGCGGAAGCGGCTCCACGGCATGACGGCCTCCTTCACGGAGATCGGCGCGTCCATGGGGAGCGTGCCGCCGTCGCCGTTCTTGGGCAGCAGGCCCTCCTCGCGCAGCTCCGCGACGGTCGCACCGAGCGAGATGCGCGCGGCGGCCTTGGCGAGCGGCACCGCGGTCGCCTTGGAGGTGAAGGGAACGGTCCGGGAGGCGCGCGGATTGGCCTCCAGGACGTAGAGGATGTCGCCGGCCATCGCGAACTGGATGTTGATCAGGCCGCGGACCCCGACGCCCTTGGCGATCGCCTCGGTGGAGGCGCGCAGGCGCTTGATGTCGAAGCCGCCGAGCGTGATCGGAGGCAGGGCGCAAGCCGAGTCCCCGGAGTGGATGCCGGCTTCCTCGATGTGCTCCATCACGCCGCCGAGGTAGAGCTCGGTGCCGTCGTAGAGCGCGTCGACGTCGATCTCGATGGCGTCGTCGAGGAAGCGGTCGACGAGGACGGGGCGGGTCGGCGAGATCTCGGTGGACTCGGCGATGTACGCCTCGAGCCGCGTCTCGTCGTAGACGATCTCCATACCGCGGCCGCCGAGCACGTACGACGGCCGGACCAGGACCGGGTAGCCGATCTCGTCGGCGATGGCCTTGGCACCCGCGAAGGTGGTGGCGGTGCCGTGCTTGGGGGCGGGCAGACCGGCCTCGGCGAGAACCTGGCCGAACGCGCCGCGGTCCTCGGCTGCATGAATGGCCTCCGGCGGGGTGCCGACGACCGGGACGCCGTTGTTCTTGAGCGCCTGGGCCAGGCCCAGCGGGGTCTGGCCGCCGAGCTGGACGACGACACCGGCGATGGGGCCGGCGAGCGACTCGGCGTGGACGATCTCCAGCACGTCCTCGAGCGTCAGCGGCTCGAAGTACAGACGGTCGGAGGTGTCGTAGTCGGTCGAGACGGTCTCGGGGTTGCAGTTGACCATCACGGTCTCGTAGCCCGCGTCGCTGAGCGCGAAGGAGGCGTGGACGCACGAGTAGTCGAACTCGATGCCCTGGCCGATGCGGTTCGGACCGGAGCCGAGGATGATCACGGCGGGCTTGGTGCGCGGCGCGACCTCGGACTCCTCGTCGTAGGACGAGTAGAAGTACGGGGTCTTGGCGGCGAACTCGGCGGCGCAGGTGTCGACCGTCTTGTAGACCGGGCGAATGCCCAGCGCGTGCCGGACCTCGCGTACGACGTCCTCGCGCAGACCGCGGATGTCGGCGATCTGGGCGTCGGAGAAACCGTGGCGCTTGGCGTCCGCGAGCAGCTCGGGCTCGAGCTTCTCCGCGGCGGCCAGCTCGTCCGCGTGCTCCTTAATCAGGAAGAGCTGGTCGACGAACCACGGGTCGATCTTGGTGGCCGCGAAGACCTCCTCGGGGCTCGCGCCCGCCCGGATGGCCTGCATGACGGTGTTGATGCGGCCGTCCGTGGGGCGGACCGCCTCGCGCAGCAGCTCGTCCTTGTCGCCGGTTTCGCCGGTGAAGGAGAACTGGCTGCCCTTCTTCTCCAGCGAACGCAGGGCCTTCTGCAGCGCCTCGCTGAAGTTCCGGCCGATGGCCATGGCCTCGCCGACCGACTTCATGGTGGTGGTGAGGGTGGCGTCGGCGGACGGGAACTTCTCGAAGGCGAACCGGGGGGCCTTCACCACGACGTAGTCGAGGGTGGGCTCGAAGGATGCCGGGGTCTTCTCGGTGATGTCGTTCGGGATCTCGTCGAGGGTGTAGCCGACGGCCAGCTTCGCGGCGATCTTCGCGATCGGGAAACCGGTGGCCTTGGAGGCCAGCGCCGAGGACCTCGACACACGCGGGTTCATCTCGATGACGATGATCCGGCCGTCCTTCGGGTCGACCGCGAACTGGATGTTGCAGCCGCCGGTGTCGACGCCGACCTCGCGGATGATCGCGATGCCGATGTCACGCAGCCGCTGGTACTCGCGGTCGGTCAGGGTCATCGCGGGGGCGACGGTGATCGAGTCGCCGGTGTGGACGCCCATCGGGTCGAAGTTCTCGATGGAGCAGACGACCACGACGTTGTCGTGCTTGTCGCGCATCAGCTCCAGCTCGTACTCCTTCCAGCCGAGGATGGACTCCTCCAGGAGCACCTCGGTGGTCGGGGAGAGCGTGAGGCCCTGACCGGCGATACGGCGCAGTTCCTCCTCGTCGTGGGCGAAGCCGGAGCCGGCGCCGCCCATGGTGAAGGAGGGGCGGACGACGACCGGGTAGCCGCCGAGGGTGTCGACGCCCTTGAGGACGTCGTCCATCGAGTGGCAGATGACCGAGCGGGCGGACTCGCCGTGGCCGATCTTGGCGTTGACGGCCTCGACGACGCCCTTGAACAGGTCGCGGTCCTCGCCCTTGTTGATCGCCTCGACGTTGGCGCCGATCAGCTCGACGCCGTACTTCTCCAGCACACCCTGCTCGTGCATGGAGATGGCGGTGTTGAGCGCGGTCTGGCCGCCGAGGGTGGGCAGCAGCGCGTCGGGGCGCTCCTTGGCGATGATCTTCTCGACGAACTCGGGGGTGATCGGCTCGACGTAGGTGGCGTCGGCGATCTCCGGGTCGGTCATGATCGTGGCCGGGTTGGAGTTGACCAGGATGACGCGCAGACCCTCGGACTTGAGGACGCGGCAGGCCTGGGTACCGGAGTAGTCGAACTCGGCGGCCTGGCCGATGACGATCGGGCCGGAGCCGATGACCAGGACGGACTGGATATCGGTGCGCTTAGGCACGCTCGGCCTCCATCTGGGCTGTGCTCATCAAAGACGTGAAGCGGTCGAAGAGGTATGCGGCGTCGTGCGGGCCCGCGGCCGCTTCGGGGTGGTACTGGACGCTGAAGGCCGGCTGGTCGAGCAGCTGGAGGCCCTCCACCACGTTGTCGTTGAGGCAGACGTGGGAGACCTCTGCGCGGCCGTAGGGGGTGTCGGACACCTTGTCGAGGGGGGCCTCGACGGCGAACCCGTGGTTGTGTGCCGTGACCTCGACCTTGCCGGTCGTGCGGTCCTGCACGGGCTGGTTGATGCCACGGTGGCCGTACTTCAGCTTGTACGTGCCGAAGCCGAGCGCGCGGCCGAGCAGCTGGTTGCCGAAGCAGATGCCGAACAGCGGCGTCCGGCGCTCGAGCACCGACTTGATGACGGTCAGGTCGGCGGTGGCGGGGTCGCCCGGGCCGTTGGAGAGGAAGACGCCGTCCGGGTTCGTGGCGTACACCTCCTCGGCGGTCGCGGTGGCGGGCAGGACGTGGACCTCTATGCCGCGCTCCGCCATGCGGTGCGGCGTCATGCCCTTGATGCCGAGGTCGAGCGCGGCGACGGTGAACTTCTTCTCGCCGATGGCGGGCACGACGTAGGCCTCGGTGGTGGCGACCTCGGCGGAGAGGTCGGCACCCTTCATCTCGGGTGCCTCGAGCACCCGGGCGAGCAGTGTCGCCCCGTCGGCGAGCGCCTCGCCGGAGAAGATGCCGACGCGCATCGCGCCGCGCTCGCGCAGGTGGCGGGTGAGGGCACGGGTGTCGATGCCGCTGATGCCGACGATCCCCTGGGCGGCCAGCTCGTCGTCGAGGGTGCGGCGGGAGCGCCAGTTGGACGGGATGCGGGCCGGGTCGCGCACGACGTACCCCGCGACCCAGATCTGCTTCGACTCGTCGTCCTCGTCGTTGACGCCGGTGTTGCCCACGTGGGGGGCGGTCATCACGACCACCTGACGGTGGTAGGAGGGGTCGGTGAGGGTCTCCTGGTAGCCGGTCATGCCGGTGTTGAACACCGCCTCGCCGAAGGTCTCCCCCACGGCCCCGTAGGCGCGGCCGCGGAAGATGCGGCCGTCCTCAAGGACGAGCACGGCGGGAGCTTTGGCGGCTCCCCGGGTGGAGATGGTCATCGTGCGGTGCCTTCCGTTGTGTTGATCATGGCGTCGGGGGTTTCGGGGGTCGTCCCCCGGATGAGTGCAGCCAGGGCGTCGACCCAGGTGCTCTGCTCGGCCGCGTGGTCGGAGCGGAAACCGGAATCGATCAGCCGGTCGCCGTGCGCCCAGGTGACGATCAGCAGACCGCCCTCCGCGAGCACCTTGCCCGCGATGCCCTTGTCGAGCCGGGCCCCGCGCAGCGCCGTCGCCGGAACGAAGAAGTCCTGCGCGCCGGGCCGTACGACGACCAGTCCCGCATCGGTGAGCGTGAGCTCGGCGCGGGACCGGACGCCCAGGCCGTGGGCCACGATCCGGTCGAGCCACTGCCCGGCTGTGGTGGAGCCGTGGTAGCGGCCGGTCAACGTCAGTTTCGCGGCACCGGACCCGGTCGGCACGGTGGGCAGCGCGGGCAGGTCCGACTGGAGCGAGCCGCGCCACTTCCAGCCCTGGCGCATCAGCCAGTAGACGAAGGCGACGAAGAGCAGCAGGCCGACGACCCAGCCGATACGGGCGGCCCAGTCGGTCACCTCCGCCGACTTCGGCTCCGCCGCCATGTTGATCAGTGCAGATGTCACGCCAGCTTCCCGTCCACGAGCGTCGCCCGGCCCCGCAGGAAGGTGTGGGTGACGCGTCCCGGCAGCTCGCGGCCCTCGTAGGGGGTGTTGCGGCTGCGGGAGGCGAAGCCCGCGGGGTCCACCTGACCACGGTATGCCGGATCGACCAGGGTGAGGTTGGCGGGCTCACCAGCCGAGACGGGCCGCCCGTGTCCCTTGGCCCGGCCGATCTGCGCGGGCTTGACGGACATCCGGTCGGCGACGCCCGCCCAGTCGAGCAGTCCGGTCTCGACCATCGTCTGCTGGACCACGGACAGGGCGGTCTCCAGACCGACCATGCCCATGGCGGCCGCGGCCCACTCGCAGTCCTTGTCCTCGTGCGGGTGCGGGGCGTGGTCGGTGGCGACGATGTCGATCGTGCCGTCGGCCAGGGCCTCGCGCAGCGCCATGACGTCGCGCTCGGTGCGCAGCGGCGGGTTGACCTTGTAGACCGGGTTGTAGGAGCGCACGAGCTCGTCGGTCATGAGCAGGTGGTGCGGGGTGACCTCGGCGGTGACGTCGATGCCGCGGGACTTGGCCCAGCGGACGATCTCGACGGACCCGGCGGTCGACAGGTGGCAGATGTGCACGCGCGAGCCGACGTGCTCGGCGAGCAGCACGTCGCGGGCGATGATCGACTCCTCGGCGACGGCCGGCCAGCCGCCGAGGCCGAGCTCGGCGGAGACCACGCCCTCGTTCATCTGGGCGCCCTCGGTGAGGCGCGGCTCCTGGGCGTGCTGGGCGACGACGCCGCCGAAGGCCTTCACGTACTCCAGGGCGCGGCGCATGATCACCGCGTCGTCGACGCACTTGCCGTCGTCGGAGAAGACCGTGACGCCGGCCGCGGACTCGTGCATCGCGCCGAGCTCGGCGAGCTTCTTGCCCTCGAGGCCGACCGTGACGGCGCCGATGGGCTGCACGTCGCAGTAGCCGGACTCCTTGCCGAGCCGGTAGACCTGCTCGACGACGCCGGCGGTGTCGGCGACGGGGAAGGTGTTGGCCATGGCGAACACGGCGGTGTAGCCGCCGCTCGCGGCCGCACGGGTGCCGGTGAGGACGGTCTCGGAGTCCTCACGGCCGGGCTCGCGCAGATGGGTGTGCAGGTCGACGAGGCCGGGCAGCAGGATCTGCCCCTCGGCCTCGATCACCTGGGCGCCCTCGCCGGACAGACCGCTGCCGACCGCCTCGATGGTCGCGCCGTCGATCAGGACGTCCTGGGCCTCGCCGCCGAGCACCTTCGCACCACGGATCAGGATCTTGCTCATGGGTCTTACTTCTCCTCGGTACGGGTGGTGGTGGGGGCGTCGGATTCGTTGCCGCCGAGCAGCAGGTAGAGCACGGCCATACGGATCGAGACACCGTTGGCGACCTGCTCGACGACCGTGCAGCGGTCGGAGTCGGCGACCTCTGCGGTGATCTCCATGCCGCGGACCATGGGGCCGGGGTGCATCACGATCGCGTGCTCCGGCATGCGGGCCATCCGGTCGCCGTCCAGGCCGTAGCGCCGGGAGTACTCCCGCTCGGTCGGGAAGAACGCGGCGTTCATCCGCTCGCGCTGGACGCGCAGCATCATCACGGCGTCGGACTTGGTCAGCGTCGAGTCCAGGTCGTAGGACACCTCGCAGGGCCAGGTCCCGACGCCCACCGGTACCAGGGTCGGCGGTGCGACGAGGGTGACCTCGGCGCCGAGAGTGTGCAGCAGGTCGACGTTGGACCGGGCGACCCGGCTGTGCAGCACGTCGCCCACGATGGTGATGCGCTTGCCGGCCAGGTCCTGTCCGAGACCGGCGTCCCTGCCGACGAGTCGGCGGCGCATGGTGAAGGCGTCCAGCAGGGCCTGGGTGGGGTGCTGGTGGGTGCCGTCCCCGGCGTTGATGACGGGGGCGTCGATCCAGCCGGAGTTGGCGAGGCGGTAGGGGGCTCCGGAGGACCCGTGCCGGATGACGACGGCGTCGACGCCCATCGCCTCCAGCGTCTGGGCGGTGTCCTTCAGGGACTCGCCCTTGGAGACGCTCGAGCCCTTGGCGGCGAAGTTGATGACATCGGCCGAGAGTCGCTTCTCCGCGGCCTCGAACGAGATCCGGGTCCGGGTGGAGTCCTCGAAGAAGAGGTTGCAGACGGTGCGGCCCCGCAGGGCCGGAAGCTTCTTGATCGGGCGGTCGGCGACCCGGGCCATCTCCTCCGCGGTGTCGAGGATGAGGACGGCTTCGTCGCGGGTGAGGTCGGCGGCCGAGATGAGGTGACGCATCATCTGGGGGTTTTCTCCAGGTCTGTGGAGGTTTTCACGACATGCGGGTGCGCGGGAAGGCACGCCGTACGAAGGGGTGGGACGTACGGCCGCGCTATCGCTCGCCGACCGGGGCGGTCTCCCGCACGCCGAGCAGCACGGTGTCGCGACCGTCCTCCTCCGCGAGCTGGACCTTGACCGTCTCGCGCAGCGACGTGGGGAGGTTCTTGCCGACGTAGTCGGCACGGATCGGGAGCTCGCGGTGGCCGCGGTCGACGAGGACCGCGAGCTGCACGGCCCGGGGACGACCGAGGTCGCCGAGGGCGTCGAGGGCCGCGCGGATCGTGCGGCCGGAGAAGAGCACGTCGTCGACGAGGACGACGAGGCGACCGTCGATGCCGTCGCCGGGGATCTCCGTGCGGGCGAGCGCACGGGCCGGCTTCAGGCGCAGATCGTCGCGGTACATCGTGATGTCGAGGGAGCCGACCGGCATCTTCCGGCCGGTGATGCCTTCGAGCTTGTCGGCGAGCCGGCGGGCCAGATACACACCGCGGGTCGGAATGCCGAGGAGCACCACGTCGTCGGCGCCCTTGGCGCGCTCGACGATCTCATGGGCGATGCGGGTCAGTACCCGCGCGATGTCGGGGCCCTCGAGAACGGGCCTGGCGGCATCGGAAGTGCTCTGAGTGTCCATGGGAAACGGACCTCCTTCTCCGCCTCACGGGACGGACCTTAAAGGACGTCGGAATTGCGCCGTCAACGTTACCAGGGCTTGATGGATGCACTGAGTCCAGGGGCACCGGCTCCTGGCCGAAACCCGTCCCGACCGTTCGGCTTGACTCAGACAAGTAACGCTGCGTAACCTCACAGTGAGTTACCAGTCGCGCGGCCGAGCCGCACGTTGTCACAGCGTCCGGGGAGCTATATGTCCAGCGAATACGCAAAGCAGCTCGGGGCCAAGCTCCGCGCCATCCGCACCCAGCAGGGGCTCTCCCTCCACGGCGTGGAAGAGAAGTCCCAGGGCCGCTGGAAGGCCGTCGTGGTCGGCTCGTACGAGCGCGGCGACCGTGCCGTGACCGTGCAGCGTCTGGCCGAACTGGCGGACTTCTACGGGGTCCCGGTGCAGGAGCTGCTTCCGGGCACGACGCCGGGCGGGGCCGCCGAGCCGCCGCGCCTCGTCAGCCCTGCTTCACTTGACGATGTTGCCGATCTCCGGGGCGGGCTCGTTCTTGTAGTTGGCCGGACCGAAGTTGTCCGCCACGGCCTTGTCCCAGGCCTTGTCCTGGACCATCTTCTCGAGGGCGGCGTTGATCTTGTCGACCATCTCCTTGTCGCCCTTCTTGACGCCGATGCCGTAGTTCTCGTTGCTCAGCTTGAGGCCGGCGAGCTTGAACTTGCCCTTGTACTGGTCCTGCGAGGCGTAGCCCGCGAGGATCGAGTCGTCGGTGGTCAGCGCGTCGACCTGGCCGCTCTGGAGGGCGTTGAGGCACTGGGAGTACGTGGGGTACTGCTTCAGCTGGGCCTTCGGCGCGAAGTCCTTCTTCACGTTCTGCGCGGACGTGGAACCCGTGACCGAGCAGAGCTTCTTGCCGTTGAGGTCGTCGCCCTTGCTGACGTTGTCGTCGGCGCGGACCAGCAGGTCCTGGTGGGCGAGGAGGTACGGGCCGGCGAAGTCGACCTTCTGCTTGCGCTCGTCGGTGATCGAGTACGTGGCGGCGATGAAGTCCACGTCGCCGCGGGCCAGCGCGGTCTCGCGGTCGGCGCTCTTCGTCTCCTTGAACTCGATGTCGCCCTCGGCGTAACCGAGCTCCTTGGCGACGTACTTGGCGACGTCCACGTCGAAGCCGGTGAACTTGCCGTCCGGCGTCTTCAGGCCGAGGCCCGGCTGGTCGTACTTGATGCCGACCGTGATCTTCTTGCTGCCCGAGTCGCCCGAGTCGCTGTCCTTGCCGCCGGAGCCGCAGGCGGTGGCCGACAGGGTGAGCGCGAGCACGGTGGCCGAAGCGGCGGTGACCTTGCGAAGCTTCATGATGATGACTTCCCTAGAAGTTGAGGCGAAGTGGTGGATCAGACGCGAAGTGCTTGGATCTGCTGATCCAGAACTCAGTGGTGAAGGATCTTCGACAGGAAGTCCTTGGCACGGTCGCTGCGCGGGTTGCTGAAGAACTCCTCGGGCGTGGCCTCTTCGACGATCTTGCCGTCGGCCATGAACACGACCCGGTTCGCGGCCGAGCGGGCGAAGCCCATCTCGTGGGTGACGACGACCATTGTCATCCCGTCCCGAGCCAGCTGCTGCATGACCTCGAGGACCTCGTTGATCATCTCGGGGTCGAGGGCCGACGTCGGCTCGTCGAAGAGCATGACCTTGGGGTCCATCGCCAGCGCCCGCGCGATCGCCACCCGCTGCTGCTGACCGCCGGAGAGCTGAGCGGGGTACTTGTCGGCCTGGGCGCCGACGCCCACCCGGTCGAGCAGGGCGCGCGCCTTGGTCTCCGCGGCCTTCTTGTCCGCCTTGCGCACCTTGATCTGGCCGAGCGTCACGTTCTCCAGCACGGTCTTGTGCGCGAAGAGATTGAACGACTGGAAGACCATGCCGACGTCGGCGCGGAGCCTGGCGAGCTCCTTGCCCTCCTGGGGCAGCGGCTTGCCGTCGATCGTGATCGAGCCGGAGTCGGTCGTCTCCAGGCGGTTGATGGTGCGGCACAGCGTGGACTTACCGGAACCCGACGGCCCGATGACAACCACGACCTCGCCACGGGCGATGGTCAGGTCGATGTCCTGGAGCACGTGCAGTGCGCCGAAGTGCTTGTTCACGTTGTTCAGAACGACCAGGTCGCCCGCCGGGGGCTGCTCGCCCTCGGGGTTCTTGGTCACTGACACTTCGCTCATCGGCCTCTTAGCTCCATCCTCCTCGGTTGGGAGGACCCTAATCACCGTGTGCGACCAGCGTCATCACATCTGAGGGGAAATTGAGCATAACGATCCGGCTGCAACCGGACACTATGCGTGAAGAGGGCAGTGATCGGCGATACCGGGTGGGTAACGGAACCAGGAGGTGGCCGGTTCACTCTTGACTGCGCGGGCCACCATCAGCCTTGATGCCCTGGGTACGTTTGACCGGACTGCCCTGGAACACCACGCGACCGCACGGTGAAATCCGCAGACAGCACCACCGAAGGGGGGCCATGAGACTGCTGCTCGTCGAGGACGACGACCATGTCGCCGCCGCCCTGTCCGCGGTGCTGGCCAGGCACGGTTTCGAGGTGGTCCACGCCCGTAACGGCGAGGAGGCGCTGCGGGCGGTGCTGCCCGCGACCGCCCCCGCGAAGCCGCCCTTCGGCGTCGTGCTCCTGGACCTCGGCCTGCCCGACCAGGACGGCTACCAGGTCTGCGGAAAGATCAGGAAGCTCACGTCCACGCCCGTGATCATGGTGACCGCGCGCTCCGACGTCCGTTCCCGGATCCACGGACTGAATCTCGGTGCCGACGACTACGTGGTCAAGCCGTACGACACCGGCGAGCTGCTCGCTCGGATCCATGCCGTCAGCCGGCGCACCGCGACCGGTGAGGACGCCGCCGCGCCCGCCGCCGACGACGCCCTGCGGCTCGGGCCGGTGACCATCGAGCTGCCCACCCGCAGGGTCAGCGTGGACGGGACGGACGTGCAGCTCACCCGCAAGGAGTTCGACCTGCTCGCGCTGCTGGCCCAGCGTCCCGGAGTGGTCTTCCGCCGTGAGCAGATCATCAGTGAGGTCTGGCGGACCAGCTGGGAGGGCACGGGCCGCACCCTTGAGGTGCATGTGGCGTCCCTGCGCTCCAAGCTCCGGATGCCCGCCCTGATCGAGACCGTGCGCGGCGTCGGCTACCGGCTCGTCGCACCCGCCGGGGCGTAAGGTCACCAGACTCCGGTGCGTACCCGACTTCTTCCGCTGCTCATCGTGCTCATGGCCGGTGTGCTGCTGGCCCTCGGTTTCCCGCTGGCCGTGAGTGTCGCTGCCGCACAGCAGCAGCGGGTCGTCGTCGACAGGATCGACGACACCGTGCGGTTCGCGGCGCTCGCCCAGTTCGTCACCGACCAGGGGGCGACCCCCGACGAGCGGCGCTCCACGCTGCAGGAGCAGCTCGACCGCTACCAGGACACGTACGGGATCCGGGCCGGCGTCTTCTACCGCAACGGCAATTCCATGGCGCGCGCCCCGCGCGACTGGTACGTGCCGGCGGACGGCGTGGGACGCGAGGCGTTCCAGGAGGCACTCACCGGCCGGCGCAGCGACGACCCGCCGCAGGTGTGGCCGTGGCAGCGCGGTGAGCGTCTCGTCGTCGCGTCACCGGTCGTACGGGACGGGGACGTCGTAGCCGTCGTGTTCACCGACTCGCCCACCGACCAGTTGCGCGCGCGCGTCCTGCGGGGCTGGCTGCTGATCGCGGCCGGTGAAAGCGCCGCGATGCTCGTCGCGGTCGGCGCGGCCTTCCGCCTCACCGGATGGGTGCTGCGGCCGGTGCGCATCCTGGACGCCGCCACCCACGGCATCGCCACCGGCCGGATGAACTCCCGCGTCGCGGCGTCGAGCGGGCCTCCGGAACTGAGGCGGCTGGCCCGTTCGTTCAACGAGATGGCGGACAACGTCGAGGAAGTGCTGGAACAGCAGCGGGCGTTCGTCGCTGACGCCTCCCACCAACTGCGCAACCCGCTCGCCGCGCTGCTCCTGCGCATCGAGCTTCTCGCCCTCGAACTCCCCGAGGGCAACGCGGAGATCGCCTCTGTCCGCACCGAGGGCAAACGTCTGGCCCAGGTGCTGGACGACCTGCTCGACCTGGCGCTGGCCGAGCACGCCTCCGCGGAGCTCCGGCTCACCGACATCGGAGAGCTCGCCGCGGAGCGGGTGGCCGCCTGGCGGCCGCTCGCCGACGAGAGGGGCGTCGTGCTGTCCTCCCGAGCCGCTGCGGTCACCGCCTGGGTGGACCCCGTAGCCCTCTCCAGCGTGTTGGACGCCGTGATCGACAATGCGCTCAAGTTCACGCCGCAGGGCGAAGAGGTCACCGTAGAGGTCGCGTCACAGGGCAACACGTCGACGGTGGTGATCAGCGACCGCGGGCCCGGGCTCACCGACGAGGAGCTGAGCCGTATCGGCGACCGGTTCTGGCGCAGCGGCCGCCACCAGAACGTGAAGGGTTCGGGGCTCGGTCTGTCCATCTCGAGGGCGCTGCTCATGGCGGGCGGGGGCTCCATCGCGTACGCGCACAACGAGCCGCACGGCCTGCAGGTGACCGTCACCGTGCCGCGCACGTCTCCGGAGGCGTGAGGCGTCGCGCACGTGCGTGAGGCGCGAGTGCTGTGCACGAGGCGTAAGGCGTCGCGCACGTCCGCGGAGCCGTGAGCGGAAGTGGGGGCGGAAGCGCCCTACGGTTTGACCGAGCGGTAGTAGCGCCGGGCGCCCTCGTGCAGCGGCAGGGGATCCGTGTAGACCGCCGTGCGGAGGTCCACGAGCTGAGCCGGGTGCACCGTGTTGCCGATGCGGTCCCGGCTGTTGATCACCGTGCGGGTGAAGCCCTCGGTCTGCGCGGCACTCATCCGGTCCGTGGTGACCAGCAGGTTCGCCACGGCGACCGTTTCGACGGGCAGGCCGCCCTGCGCCTGCGGGTAGGCGTCGGCAGGCATCACCGCGGAGCGGTAGTAGCTGGTCGGGTCACCCGCAGCGTGCAGTTTCGCGACGAGAGCCGCCTCCAGCGGGACCAGCCGGACGCGGAACCGCTCGGACAGGTCCTGCACGGTGTTGGTGGGCAGACCGCCCGACCAGAAGAACGCGTCGATCGTGCCCCGCTCCAGCTGCCCCGGCGCCACGTTGATGCCGGACGGAAGCGGTGAGATGTCCTGGGCGGGGTCGATACCGGCGGCCTTCATCAGCCGGTCGGCGACGAGCCGTATTCCGGAGCCGTCCTGACCCACACCCACTGTTCGGCCCCGCAGATCGCGCACCGACTTGATCGGCGAGTCCCTGGGGACGACCAGCTGGACGTAGTCGTCGTACAGCCGCGCGCAGCCGCGCAGCTGGTCCGCCCCCGCCAGCCCCTCACGCTTGTACTTCGCGACGGCGTCGGCCGTGGCGATGGTGAAGTCGGCTTCTCCCGAGGCCACCCGCTCCAGATTCTCCTGGGACCCCTCGCTGGTGCGCAGGTCGACAGCCACGTCCGGCATGTCCCGCGCCAGGGCGTCCTTCAGCAGGACCCCGTAGCGCTGATAGACGCCGCTGTGCGATCCCGTGCTCAGCGTCAGCTTCCCGTTGGGCGACGACTGCCCGAACGGAAGGAGCCACCACAGCAGCAGTCCGAAGACCACCAGGGCCGCCGCCGCACCCTGCAGGGCGCGGCGGTGGCCGAGGCGGGAAAGGACCGGAAGTGCGGAAAGCATGCCGCGATCCTGCCAGCTCACTCCCTGTGATGGCCAGGCCCGGCCTCCCGGAAGGCAGGGGCGCGGGGCCGGGGCGACCCCGTACCCTGGTGGGCGCGATGAGTGCGAAAACTTACGAGGTGCGCACCTACGGGTGCCAGATGAACGTCCACGACTCCGAGCGGCTGTCGGGCCTGCTGGAGGGCGCCGGATACGTCCGCGCCCCCGAGGGCGCCGACGGGGACGCCGATGTCGTCGTCTTCAACACCTGCGCGGTGCGGGAGAACGCCGACAACAAGCTGTACGGCAATCTCGGCCGGCTCGCGCCGATGAAGTCCAAGCGCCCGGGCATGCAGATCGCCGTCGGCGGCTGCCTGGCGCAGAAGGACCGCGACACCATCGTCACCAAGGCGCCGTGGGTCGACGTCGTCTTCGGTACGCACAACATCGGCAAGCTCCCGGTGCTGCTGGAGCGCGCCCGCGTCCAGGAGGAGGCGCAGGTCGAGATCGCGGAGTCGCTCGAGGCCTTCCCCTCGACGCTTCCGACCCGGCGCGAGTCGGCGTACGCGGCGTGGGTCTCCATTTCCGTGGGGTGCAACAACACCTGCACCTTCTGCATCGTGCCCGCGCTGCGCGGCAAGGAGAAGGACCGCAGGCCGGGGGACATCCTCGCCGAGATCGAGGCGCTCGTCGCCGAGGGTGTCAGCGAGATCACCCTGCTCGGGCAGAACGTCAACGCATACGGGTCCGACATCGGTGACCGGGAGGCCTTCAGCAAGCTGCTGCGCGCCTGCGGGAACGTCGAGGGCCTGGAGCGGGTCCGCTTCACCTCGCCGCACCCGCGCGACTTCACGGACGACGTCATCGCGGCCATGGCCGCGACGCCGAACGTCATGCCGCAGCTCCACATGCCGCTGCAGTCCGGCTCCGACACGATCCTGAAGGCGATGCGGCGCTCGTACCGGCAGGAGCGCTTCCTCGGGATCATCGAGAAGGTGCGTGCGGCCATTCCGCATGCGGCCATCTCCACGGACATCATCGTCGGCTTCCCGGGCGAGACCGAGGAGGACTTCGAGCAGACCATGCACACGGTGCGTGAGGCCCGCTTCGCGAACGCGTTCACCTTCCAGTACTCCAAGCGCCCCGGTACCCCGGCGGCGACCATGGACGGCCAGATCCCCAAGGAGGTCGTCCAGGAGCGCTACATGCGCCTGGTCGCCCTGCAGGAGGAGATCTCCTGGGAGGAGAACAAGAAACAGGTCGGGCGCACCCTCGACGTCATGGTCGCCGAAGGAGAGGGCCGCAAGGACGGAGCGACGCACCGGCTCTCCGGTCGCGCTCCCGACAACCGCCTCGTCCACTTCACGAAGCCGGACACCGATGTGCGCCCCGGTGACGTCGTCACGGTCGAGATCACCTACGCCGCCCCGCACCACCTCCTGGCGGAAGGTGTCACGACGTCCGTACGGCGCACCCGTGCCGGTGACGCGTGGGAGAAGCGCAACGCCGCGCAGGCCCCGCAGCCGGCCGGCGTGATGCTCGGGCTCCCCTCCGTGGGGGTACCTGCCCCGCTGCCTCCGGCGACGGGCGGCTGTGCTGCGGGCTGAACGCCGCGCAAGGGTGTACACCGCACAGCGGGCTGAACGGCGTTCGGGGGCGCACCGCGGGACGGCAGCCGGGTGCGCCCGCCCGGTGCCCGTCCCGTAGGAAATCGTCGCGGGCTAGGCTGCGGATCATGCTCGTAGCTGCCGCCGTCTGTCCCTGCCCGCCGCTCCTCGTGCCGGAGGTCGCCTCGGGAGCGGCCAGTGAACTCGACGCGGTGCGGACCGCGTGCGCCGACGCGGTGGCCGTTGTCGCGGCCGCCCGGCCCGATCTACTGGTCGTGATCGGACCGGAGGAGCAGGAAGACCTTGTCCCGCATGCCGCGGGTGCCACCGGCTCCTTCCGGGGCTTCGGCGTGGACCTCGACGTACGGCTCGGTCAGGGGCCGGCGCAGGAGCGGGCGCTGCCGCCCTCGCTGGCCGTCGGAGCCTGGCTGCTGGATCGCAACCGCTGGGCGGCGGCACCCGTCGAGGGGCTCGGCGTGGGAGACCTGCTCGGCCGGGACGACTGTGCGGCGGCGGGGCGCGAACTCGCGTCCCGGGCAGGACGTGTCGCGCTGCTCGTGATGGGGGACGGCAGTGCCTGCCGCACGCTCCAGGCGCCCGGCTACCTGGACGAGCGGGCCCTGGCCTTCGACCGGCAGGCAGCCGATGCGCTCGGCGGGGCCGACGTCGAGGCTCTCAAGGGCCTGAACGAGTCGTACGCCCGCCGGCTCAAGGTGTCGGGCCGCGCCTCGTGGCAGGTTCTCGCCGGCGCGGCCGAGGGCGCGGGCCTTGCGGGCCGGCTCCTCCAGGAGGCCGATCCGTACGGTGTCGGCTATTTCGTCGCAGCCTGGTCGTAGCGCCGCAGCCCGGGCGGGGGTGCTCGACCTCCCGCCCTCCGCCTGGAAGGCGGGACGGTCCGGGTGGGCTCTACGGCCTCGGCCTGTGACGGCCGGCTCCGGGCACCGGCGGACGGCCGTGGAGCTGTGCTTCCCACGGCCGTCCGCCGGAACCGGTTCGGTGGCCGTCAGCTGGCCGGCGGCGGCGTGGTCCCGCCGGTGTCGTCCTTGTGCGCCATACGGCCCAAGGCCTCCTTGGCCTTTCCGGTGCTCGTCTCGATCTTGTCGCTGTACTTGCCCTTGGTCTTGTGATCGACCGTCCTGGCAGCTCGTTCCAGACCGTGCCCGATCTTGCCCTCGTGCCGCTGGGCGAGGTGGGAGACCTTGTCCCTTGCCGGGGCGAGTTTGGCCTTCAGGTTGTCCTTGAAGCCCATGGGGCACCTTCCCTCGTCGCGGGACCTACTGACGGGCGCCTTCGCCGGCCTCGCTGTCCGCCGCGTCCTCGGCCGACTGCTGCTTGGGAATCTCCACTCCCTCGACGGCAGCGCCCTGCTCGGCGGGCTCCCCGGCGGCCTCGGCGGTGTCCCCGGCCCTCGGTGACGCCGCGGGCTCCACCACCGCCGCGGTTTCCGCCGTGCCGTCGCTCACCTCGGGCTCCTGCGGCGAAGTTCCGGCCTCGACCGCCGGTGCCGTAGCTGCTTCGCCTGCTGCGGGAGCCCCCTCGGCCGCTGCGGACTTACTGCGAAACCATGAGAAAACACCCATATCTACTCCATAGCCTACTCGTGTGGGCGAAGTTCCGCGCCGCCCGGAGCGTCCTCTTGCGTCGCGCGCGGGCACCGGCTCGAAACCGGCGCGTGGAACCTCGCAACAGGCAACGAACCGGATCCACTCCCGTCACCTAGCTCGTTCGGGGACATGCCGACGTGTTTGCGAGACTGGGGCGGTGAGAAGTGCAGCTCCCGCACCGCGGGTCATCGCCGTCGTCGGTCCCACCGCAGCCGGAAAGTCCGATCTGGGAGTGTTCCTCGCCCGCCAACTCGACGGCGAAGTCGTCAACGCCGACTCCATGCAGCTCTACCGGGGGATGGACATCGGCACCGCCAAGCTGACGACGCAGGAGCGCGGCGGAGTGCCGCACCGGCTCCTCGACATCTGGGACGTCACCCAGGCCGCGAGTGTCGCCGAGTACCAGAAGCTGGCGCGGGCGGAGATCGACCGGCTGCTCGCGCAGGGCCGCACGCCCGTCCTCGTCGGAGGCTCCGGGCTCTATGTGCGCGGTGCGATCGATGCGCTCGAGTTCCCCGGGACCGACCCCGAGGTGCGTGCGCGTCTGGAGGAGGAGCTGACCCTGCGCGGCCCCGGGGCTCTGCACGCCCGACTGGTCGCGGCCGATCCGGAGGCGGGCAGGGCGATCCTGCCGAGCAACGGCCGCCGGATCGTCCGGGCCCTCGAGGTCATCGAGATCACCGGCAAACCCTTCACCGCCAATCTGCCCGGCCACGACGCCGTCTACGACACCGTCCAGATCGGCGTCGACGTCGCCCGGCCCGAACTCGACGAACGCATCGCGGTACGGGTCGACCGGATGTGGGAGGCCGGCCTCGTCGACGAGGTGCGTGCGCTCGAAGCCCAGGGGCTCCGCGAGGGGCGCACGGCCTCCCGCGCCCTCGGCTACCAGCAGGTGCTCACGGCGCTCGCGGGGGAGTGCACGGAACAGGAGGCGCGCGACGAGACCGTACGCGCCACCAAGCGCTTCGCGCGCCGTCAGGATTCGTGGTTCCGGCGTGACCCGAGGGTCCACTGGCTGAGCGGCGCTGCCGACGACAGAGCGGAACTTCCGCATCGCGCGCTGGCGTTGATCGAACGAGCGGTCACAGCCTGATCACGTGATGGCATCGGGACGCTCCGCCCGTCATTCCGGCCCCCGGGAGCGTGCCATCATCGAGCATCGATCGACAGTTGAGTCCGAGTTGGGAGGGCGCGTGGCGATGGAGGCCGGCCCTCGCGACACGGAACAGCAACGGCGGGATGCGGCGGACGGTACGTCCGGCCTCAGCCCGGACGGGCCCGACGAGCAGGACGTGCTCGCGGACGAGGTCGAGGTCGAACTGCGTCCGCCGCGGCGGCTCAGGATCTGGCAGCTCGCACCGATCGTCGTCCTCGCCGCCATCGGCTCGCTGATGTTCGCCTTCCCGCTGGCCTTCGGAACCGGCGACGGCGGAGCGGTCGTCGCCATGCTGGGTCTGCTGATCAGCTGCTGCGCCGCGGGCTGGGGCGTCATGGCCGCCCGTCGCGTCGGACACACCTGGCCCGGCCTGCCCTCGCGCGGCTCCGGCGAGCGTCCCGACTGGCGTGTGCTCGCCCTGTACGTAGGTGTCGCCGCAGTGCTCGTCGCACTCGCCGTCTGGCGGGTCGCCCGGCTGAGGTGAGGACGGCCGGTCACGGGGAGCGCCTGCCCGGCCACCCGTTCCGGGCGCTGTCGGACGCTCCTCGTACGATGGGGAACGTGAGCACCTCGCAGACCTCGCCGATTCCCTTCCTCAAGGGCCACGGGACCGAGAACGACTTCGTGATCGTCCCCGACCCGGAAAACGCCCTCGAGTTGTCCGCGTCGGCCGTTGCCCGGCTGTGCGACCGCCGGGCCGGTATCGGCGGTGACGGGCTGCTGCACGTGGTGCGCTCCGCGGCGCACCCGGACGCCCGCCACATGGCCGCAGAGGCCGAGTGGTTCATGGACTACCGCAACGCGGACGGTTCGATCGTCGAGATGTGCGGGAACGGCGTCCGGGTGTTCGCCCGCTATCTCCAGCGCGCAGGCTTTGCCGAGCCCGGTGAGCTGGCCATCGCCACCCGGGGCGGGGTCAAGCGGGCCCACATCGCCAAAGCCGATCCGGGCAGTGGCTCCGACGCCGCCGACATCACCGTCTCCATGGGGCGCGCGGTGCTTCCCGCCGAAGGCGTCACCGTCTCCATCGGCGAGCGCAGCTGGCCCGCCAGGAACGTCAACATGGGCAATCCCCACGCGGTCGCCTTCGTCGAGGAACTGGGCCACGCCGGGGACCTGCTGACCACGCCGCCGTTCACCCCCGCATCGGTCTACCCGCACGGTGTGAACGTGGAGTTCGTCGTCGACCGCGGCGAGCGCCACGTCGCCATGCGGGTGCACGAGCGCGGCTCGGGCGAGACCCGATCCTGCGGTACGGGCGCCTGCGCCGTGGCCGTGGCCGCCGCTCGGCGCGACGGTGTGGATCCGGCCGCCACCGGAACTCCCGTCACGTACACGGTTGATCTGCCCGGCGGCCGTCTCCTCATCACGGAGCGCCCCGACGGCGAGATCGAGATGACCGGAGCCGCTGAGATCGTCGCCGAGGGGTACATCGAGCCCGCTCTCCTCGAAACCGTGACCGCATAGCGCTTCGCTCGAATGGGTGATCCGTTTCACGCTGAGCGAGAGGCAGACTGCGCCACGTGGTGGGCTCGGTAGCATCAAGCACCGGCCGGGAGGCACACCAGTCTTCCACCGCCGGTCGAAGCTGCCGGAGGTGCCCCATGAGCGCAGAGGCCACCAACCCAGGTGCCCACAGCCGCAGGCGCGGCCGAGCCAGGATCGACCTCCGCCGGCTGGGCCGCGCGGCACTGCTGGGCCCGGCGGCCCGCGACCGCCTGCCGGACGCGATCGGCCATGTCGCGGAGGCACATCGGGCGCATTACCCCGAGGCCGATCTCGCCACGCTGCACAAGGCTTATGTGCTGGCGGAGTCCTCCCATCGCGGGCAGTTCCGCAAGAGCGGCGAGCCCTACATCACGCACCCGCTCGCCGTGACCCTGATCCTGGCCGAATTGGGAGCGGAGACCACCACCTTGACCGCGTCGCTGCTCCACGACACCGTGGAAGACACCGATGTGACGCTTGAACAGGTCAGAACGGAGTTCGGCGCCGAGGTCAGCTATCTCGTGGACGGCGTCACCAAACTGGAGAAGGTGGACTACGGGGCGGCCGCCGAACCGGAGACCTTCCGCAAGATGCTTGTGGCCACCGGCAACGACGTCCGCGTGATGTCGATCAAACTCGCCGACCGGCTGCACAACATGCGCACCCTCGGCGTGATGCGGCCCGAGAAACAGGCCCGCATCGCCAGGGTCACCCGCGACGTCCTCATCCCGCTCGCGGAACGGCTCGGCGTCCAGGCGCTGAAGACCGAGCTCGAGGACCTCGTCTTCGCCATCCTCCACCCCGAGGAGTACGAACGCACCCGCGTGCTCATCGCCGAGAACTCGGACGCCTGCAACGCCCTCGCCGCCATCGCGGACGAATTCCGTGCCGCGCTGCGCGAGGCGGACATCAACGCGGAAGTACTCATCAGACCACGGCACTTCGTCTCCGTGCACCGGGTACGCCTCAAGAGGTCGGAGCTGCGCAGCACCGACTTCGGTCGGCTGCTGATCCTCGTCGCGGAGGACGCCGACTGCTACGCCGTGCTCGGTGAACTGCACACGTGCTTCACCCCGGTGATCTCCGAGTTCAAGGACTTCATCGCAGCCCCCAAGTTCAACCTTTACCAGTCCCTGCACACAGCCGTCGCCGGCCCGGACGGCGCGGTCGCCGAAGTCCTCATCCGCACGCACCAGATGCACAAGGTCGCCGAGGCCGGTGTGGTCGCACTGGGGAACCCGTACGTCCCGGTCGAGGGCGCGGAGCCCGCCGACGGCGAGCGCGCCGACCCGACCAGACCCGGCTGGCTGTCCCGGCTGCTGGAGTGGCAGCAGTCCACCCCCGACCCCGACACCTTCTGGACCTCTCTGCGCGCCGACCTGGCGCAGGACAAGGAGATCACCGTCTTCCGCGCGGACGGACGTGCACTCGGGCTGCCCGCTGGAGCGAGCTGCGTCGACGCCGCCTATGCCCAGTACGGCGAGGAGGCCCACTCCTGCATCGGTGCGCGCGTCAACGGACGTCTCGCGACCATGAGCACGGTCCTCGGCGACGGTGACACGGTGCATCTTCTGCTGGCCCAGGACAGCTCCTCCGGACCGTCCCCGGAGTGGCTGGACCACGCCCGTACCCCGGCTGCGCGCATCGCCATCACCAGCTGGCTCGACGCCCATCCGGAGGGCGTCGCGGCCCCCTCCGCCGCTCCCCGCCGCCCGGCGCCGCTCACCGCGGGCCGGCCCGTGTCGGCGAACGCCGTGGTGGATCTGCCCGAGGCGACGGTACGGCTCGCGGGCTGCTGCACGCCCGTACCGCCGGATGCGGTCACCGGGTTCGCGGTGCGCGGCGGCGCCGTGACCGTCCACCGGGAGACCTGTCCGGCCGTGGCGCGCATGACGGGCGTGGGGCGCGCACCGGTTCCCGTGCGCTGGGGCGACGCCCCCGAGTGCCGGGTCACGCTGATCGCCGAGTCGTTCGGCCGTCCCCGGCTCCTCGCCGACCTCACCGAAGTCATCGCCGGCGAGGGCGCCGCGATCGTCTCGGCAACCGTGGAGCCGCCGACCCAGCAGCGGGTCCGTCACACGTACACGCTGCAATTGCCCGACGCGGCCGGGCTTCCTGCCCTGATGCGCGCCATGCGCGACGTTCCCGGGGTGTACGACGTGAGCCGCGCCCAGCATCCGGCGGCCACCGCCTGACCTCGTTCGGGTGGGCGAGTCGCCCGGCGGCGCGTGCCGCCATGATCATCGCCGGGCGCGCTGGTAGCCGTAGGGCATGCTGCACATCCCCCGGCGCCGACTGCGTGCCCTCCTGCTGACCGCCGCGTCGGCCACCCTCGTTGCCGCTGCCCTTCCCTCGCCGGAACCACTCGGCATCGGTGACAGGCTCTTCCCCGAGCTGGGCAATCCCGGATACGACGTTCTCGAATACGACATCGCCCTCACCTACGAAGGGCGCAATGACAAGCCTCTGGAAGCGGTCACGAAGATCGACGCCTATGCGACGCGTGGCCTCGACCGGGTGAACCTCGACTTCACCCATGGCACCGTCCGCTCGGTCACGGTGAACCACACCCCCGCAGACTTCGCCACGGCCGGCGAGGACCTGGTCATCGACCCGCCGGCGAACATTCCCGCGAACTCACGGATGGAGATCGCCGTCACCCACACCAGCGACCCGCGCGGCCCGAAGGACGCCGGTGGCTGGGTACGGACCGGCGACGGCCTGGCGATGGCCAATCAGGCGGACGCCGCCCACCGCGTCTTCCCGTCCAACGACCACCCCTCCGACAAGGCGTACTTCACCTTCCGGGTCACCGCGCCGAAGAGCATCACCGTGGTGGCCAACGGCCGCAGGGTGGCCAAGGCAGAGGCCGGCGAGAAGGCCTCATGGGTGTACCGCACCGGTCACCCCATGGCCACCGAACTGGCCCAGGTCTCCATGGGACGCTCGACCGTGGTGGAGCGCCAGGGCCCGCACGGGCTGGCCCTGCGCGACGTCGTGCCCACCGCGGAACGCGACGAGCTGGAGCGCTGGCTGAAGAAGACCCCCGACCACATCACATGGATGGAGGAGAAGGTCGGCCGCTACCCGTTCGAGACGTACGGCGCGCTGATCACCGACGCCGACACCGGATTCCAGCTGGAGACGCAGACGCTGTCGCTGTTCGAGCGCTCCCTGTTCACGACGGGCGCCTACCCGGAGTGGTACGTGGACTCGATCATGGTTCACGAGCTGGCCCACCAGTGGTTCGGCGACAGCGTCACCCCCCGCAGCTGGTCGGACCTGTGGCTGAACGAGGGCCACGCCAGCTGGTACGAGGGGCTGTACGCACACGAGAAGGGCAAGCAGCCGCTGGAGACGCGGATGCGCGAGGCCTACGGGCAGTCCGACGGCTGGCGGGCGGCGGGCGGACCGCCGGCGGCCCCCAAGGCACCCGCTGCCGGACAGAAGCTCAGCATCTTCCGGCCGGTGGTGTACGACGGCAGCGCCCTGGTCCTGTACGCGCTGCGCCAGGAGATCGGCACGTCCGCCTTCGAGAGCCTGGAGCGCGCGTGGGTACAGGAGCACCGGGACGCGACGGCGAGCACCGAGGACTTCACGCGGCTGGCATCGAGCGTCGCGGGGCGTGACCTCTCGGCGTTCTTCGAGGCGTGGCTGTACGGCAAGAAGACCCCGCCGATGCCCGGCCATCCCGACTGGCGCAGCGAGCCCGTCAAGGACCACAAGGAAAAGGCCGGGAAGTCCTCGAGCCGCTGAAAATCGTGGTGACGGTCCCGGTGCCCACGTGCGACCATCAGCGGGTCGGCGCCGCTGCCGGGACCGGGCCCTCGCGGGAATCTTCCGGAGCCGGCACGCGTTGACCCCCGTACCAGAGCATTCGAGCGCGAATCCCGTCGTGCCGCTCTTCCCATCTACGTAAGGATCCAATGACCTCCTCTTCATCCCCTTCCCAGGAACAGCAGAGCTTCGCGGACACGCGCACAGAGAGCCTTCGGGCCGATGCCCTGATGGAAGAGGACGTCGCCTGGAGCTACGAGATCGACACCGAGCGGGACGGCGATCAGTTCGACCGCTCCGAGCGCGCCGCGCTGCGGCGCGTGGCGGGCCTTTCCACCGAGCTCGAAGACGTCACCGAGGTCGAGTACCGACAGCTGCGCCTGGAGCGTGTCGTGCTGGTCGGTGTGTGGACCACGGGGACGGTGCAGGACGCCGAGAACTCCCTCGCGGAGCTGGCGGCCCTCGCCGAGACGGCGGGCGCCCTGGTGCTCGACGGCGTCATCCAGCGCCGCGACAAGCCGGACCCGGCCACCTACATCGGCTCGGGCAAAGCGCAGGAGCTGCGGGACATCGTGCTCGAGTCCGGGGCGGACACCGTCGTCTGCGACGGTGAGCTCAGCCCCGGCCAGCTGATCCACCTCGAGGACGTCGTCAAGGTCAAGGTCGTCGACCGCACGGCCCTGATCCTCGACATCTTCGCCCAGCACGCCAAGTCCCGAGAGGGCAAGGCGCAGGTCGCGCTGGCGCAGATGCAGTACATGCTTCCCAGGCTCCGCGGCTGGGGTCAGTCGCTGTCCCGGCAGATGGGTGGCGGCGGCGGTGGCGGCATGGCCACGCGTGGCCCCGGTGAGACCAAGATCGAGACGGACCGGCGACGGATCCGCGAGAAGATGGCGAAGATGCGCCGTGAGATCGCGGAGATGAAGACCAGCCGTGACATCAAGCGTCAGGAGCGCCGCCGCAACAAGGTGCCTTCGGTCGCGATCGCCGGTTACACCAACGCAGGCAAGTCGTCCCTGCTCAACCGTCTCACCGGCGCCGGTGTCCTGGTGGAGAACGCGCTGTTCGCCACTCTGGACCCGACCGTCCGGCGGGCGGAGACGCCGAGCGGCAGGCTCTACACCCTGGCCGACACCGTCGGCTTCGTACGGCATCTGCCCCACCACCTCGTCGAGGCCTTCCGTTCCACGATGGAGGAGGTCGGGGACTCCGACCTGATCCTGCACGTGGTCGACGGGGCCCACCCGGCGCCGGAGGAGCAGCTGAGCGCCGTGCGTGAAGTGATCCGCGACGTCGGCGCCCTGGACGTGCCCGAGATCGTGGTGATCAACAAGGCGGACGCGGCCGATCCACTCGTGCTGCAGCGACTGCTGCGCATAGAGCGGCATGCGATCGCGGTGTCCGCACGGACCGGCGCGGGCATCGACGAGCTCCTGCAGCTGATCGACACCGAGCTGCCGAGGCCGCAGATCGAGGTCGAGGCGCTCGTGCCCTACACCGAGGGCGGACTGGTCTCGCGCGTGCATGCCGACGGTGAGGTGATCTCCGAGGAGCACACCACGGAGGGCACGCTGCTCAAGGCACGGGTCCACGAGGAGCTGGCCGCGGCCCTGTCTCCGTACGTGCCCGCGGCGCACTGACGCGGAGCCCTCGACCGCACACGGCGAAAGGCCCGCCCCCTTGCCGGGGCGGGCCTTTCGCCGTGTGTTCGTCCGAAGGCGTGTGCTTACCGACCGGCGAACTTGTCGCTCATCATGGTGTAGATCTGCTGGGCGCCCTCGTCCAGTCGCGGACCTGCCAGCCAGCCCGAAGTGACCGGGCCGATCGAGGTGTTGGACACGAGCGCGAGCTTGCCGTCGGGCTGCTCCGCGAACCAGCCGCCGCCGGAGGAACCGCCCGTCATGGTGCAGCCGATGCGCCACATCGTCGGCGTGCCGGGCGCGATGGACAGCCGCCCGGGACGGTCCACGCACTTGTGCATGAGCGCTCCGTCGTACGGCGGAGCGGCCGGGTAGCCCCAGGCGCCCATGGCGCTGATGTCCTTCGCCTCGGGAGCCTCGAAGTTGATGTCGAGGGCGACGCCCACGGTCTCCTCGAGGGACTTGCTGCCCTTCTCCGGCTTCACGTGCATCACGGCGTAGTCGTACGGTGCCCCGGTGCCACCCGTGGGGCCGCCCTCGTCGATCCACTCACCCGACGTGGCGACCCAGTCCGCCCAGTAGACGCCGTACGGGGCGATCTCCTGCGGCTGCGCGTTCTCCAGCGCGGCCGGGGACTTGCCCTGGTCGTTGTAGGCGGGGACGAAGGCGATGTTGCGGTACCAGCCGCCCGCCTTGCCCGCGTGCACGCAGTGGCCGGCGGTCCACACCATGTTGGACTTGCCCGGGTTCTTCGGGTCCTTGACGACGGTGGCGGAGCAGACCATCGAGCCCTCGGGAGCGTCGAAGAAGACCTTGCCGACCGGGGCCGCGTTCTTGTGGTACGGCTTTTTCTCCGGTTCGGCCTGGACCGGACGCGGCTCCGGGTCGGTGACGCCCTGGTCGCCCGAGATGTCGCCCGCCGTCATCGTCTTCGCCGGGGCCTTGGCCGTGGTCATCCGCTCGGGCTTCCACAGCCCCTCGATCACCGGATTGACGAAGTCCTGGGCCTCACGCAGCCACTTGTCCTTGTCCCAGTTCTTCCACTCGCCGTTCTTCCACTTCTCCGGGTCGACACCGTGCTCCTTGAGCTTGTCGGCCAGATCCGCGGGAAGGGCGGAGTCACCGTTGCCCGTGCCGGGGCTGGACGCCGCCGGCTTGTCGGTCGCGCTGTTCTCGCTCGGGCCGCAGGCTGTCGCCGTGAGGGCGAGAGCCGAGACAAGGCCGGCGGCGGCCAGCAACGGACGTATGGATCGCATGAAAACGATTCCCCCTGAAGTGCTTCGCATACTTTCGAAACGTGCCGGGAGCGTGGTCTGCCCGTGCGCGCTGTGCGTCACGTCGATACACGGCCCGGCGATTGCCATGAACGTGTCATGGCAAAGGCGGCCTCCCGGGCCGCCTCGCGTGCGGCACCACTCTAAGCCGATGCGCGGACGATCGGCCGACGCGGGCCCTCAACTGCACGGAGTCTCCACGAGGATGAAGAACAGGGGCCTTCGGCGGATCCGCCGAAGGCCCCTGCCACGGTCGCTCGCTGCGGACGCCGGGCGCCCGAAGTGTTACTGGCCCGAGAACTTCTTGCTCACTGCGTTGTAGACGCCCTCGGCTTCCTTGCCGAGTCGCGGACCGGCCAGCCAACCGGCCGTCACCGGGCCGATGGAGGTGTTGGACACCAGGGCGGGCTTGCCGTCCTGACCCTGGGCGACCCAACCGCCGCCGGACGAACCGCCGGTCATGGTGCAGCCGATGCGGTACATCGTCGGCTCCTCGGCCTTGAGGGAGAGGCGACCCGGCTTGTCGGCGCACTGGAAGAGCTTCTGGCCGTCGTACGGCGGAGCGGCGGGGTAGCCGGTGGCGGTCATGTCCTTGATCTTCGGCACGGCCGGGGCGTTGAAGTCGACCGGCAGGGCCGTACCGACCGTCTCCTCCAGCGACTTGCCCGTGCTGCCCTTCTCCGGGGTCACATGGATGACGGCGAAGTCGTAGGCCGCGCCCTGGCCGCCGGTCGCGGCGCCCTGGGAGATCCACTGGTCGGAGGTCTGGGCCCAGTCGCCCCACCAGACACCGTACGGAGCGATCTCCTCCTTGGGAGCCTTCTCCAGCTCGGCCGTCTCCTTGGCGCCGTTGTTGTACGAGGGGACGAAGGCGATGTTGCGGTACCAGCCGCCGCTCTTACCGGCGTGCACGCAGTGGCCGGCGGTCCACACCATGTTGGACTTGCCCGGGTTGGCGGGGTCCTTCACCACGGTCGCCGAGCAAACCATCGAACCCTGGGGACCGTCGAAGAAGACCTTGCCGGCCTCTGCGGCGTTCGCGTGGTACGGGGCCTTCACGGCCTGCGCGTCGACCGGGACCGGGGTGGGGTCGGTGACTCCCTCGTCACCCGAGATGTCGTTGTCGACGGGCTTCTCCGGCGGCTTCTCGGCGTCCCGCATCCGGTCCGGGTCCCACAGGTCCTCGATGATGGGATTGACGAAGTCCTGGGCCTCACGCAGCCACTTGTCCTTGTCCCAGTTCTTCCACTCGCCGTTCTTCCACTTGTCCAGGTCGATCCCGCGCTCCTTGAGCTGGTCCTTGAGGTCGTCCGGGATGGTG
>NZ_JBEXRZ010000076.1:0-33341 GCF_040613325.1 Streptomyces sp. NPDC006283
ACCAGACCCCTCCCCCTACGCCCTGCGGGCGTGGGGGGACCCCCACACTGATCCGGCCTGATCCAAACGAAAGACCCTAGCGCCGACAAAGCCGTTCGTGGCGCTGCGCCCAGGTCCAGCTCGCGGCGCGGGCCGCCGGAAAGCCCGTGCTCATCGGGCATCGGGAGGCGCTGGCCACGCGCGGACAGATCGGCGGAGATCTGGCCGCGTGGATCAACTACCAGCCTCTGTGGCGGCAGATCAGCCGGGAGGAACCGGAGCTGCTTCGGTGAGCGAGGACGGGGGAGCGTCAATGCGGTGACGTCATGATTCACCCTCCCTGGCCTCGGCCATCGGGGTGGCGGCGGTTTGCGTACGGCACAATTCCCATGCATCACACGGCGATTGGCCGGTGCGATGCATGGAGAGGCGGCGTTCGGTCGTGGCGGTGCAGGAAGCGGGACGGTGCGACGAGTGCGTGCACGACGTGCGCGACAGCCACCGGCGAGCGGTGGCCGAATTCATCCACCGGCGGGACGAGTTGGCTTCCGGCCGCGGCCTGCCCACGGCAGTCGCCCATTCGCCGGGTGCCTCGCGTCAGTGGGTGTCCGACGAACTGACTCAGTCCGCCCGTGCCGTCTCCGACCGCGGCCGTGCGGCGGTCGCGGCCCGGCTGCGCAGCGTGCGGCACCGTTCCGTGGCCGTCGTATGGGCCTGCTTCGGTGCGCTCGTCCTCGGCCAAACCGCGACCGCCATAGGGGCGGGCTGGACCGGCGCCCGTACGGCCGGCCTCCTGGCGGGCCTTCTCGTCGCCGGGCTGCTGACCGGCGCGGCCCACGCCCACCGGGCGAAAGGCGGCCTCCTCGCCCCGCTGACCGGCGAGGACAACCGGCTCTCCACCTCCCGCGCCGTGGCCGCCACCTGGGTGCTGTTCGTGTGCTGCGCGGTCCTGGTCCTCGCGCTGCAGCAGGCCTGGGCCTCCGTACCGGCCGACCGTGACCGGCTCTTCGAGGGGATGACCGTCGGCCGGGGCGGCGGTCTGCTGTTCGTCGTCGCGCTCGTCTGCGTGGTCGCCGTGACGGCGCGCCGGGTCGTCGCCGTACGGGTCCAGGGACAGCGGCTGCAGAAGGTGCGGGCGGACCGGCCCCGCCCCCGCGACCTGGTCTGCGACGACGACGGCCGCGCCGCCTTCGCCGATGTGCAGTACGTGCTGGTGAGCGCGGCGGCGGTGACGTTCGCGCTGGTACGACTCGGCCGCAGCCCGGAGCAGTTGCCCGACCTGCCCTGGGGCACCGCGCTGCTGGTGGCGGTCTCCGCGGCGACGTACCTGGCGGCGAAGTACGCGGAGGGCGGCCGGCCCGTCGTGATGTCCGTGGTGCGGGCCCGCGAGGCCGGCGACCTGGACGGGCCGATCCGCACCGGCGACGACATCGAGATCCGCGGCACCGGCTTCGTCCCGCCCGGCGCCGGTGCGCCGGACCGGCTGGCCCGCATGGTCGTACGCATCGGTGCGGTACACGTGCACGTGCCGCTGATCCCCGTCCCCGGCGGATTCGCCAACCCGGCCGACACCATGCTCACCGTGCCGGTCCCGGTGGAGGTGGAGCCCGGCCAGGTCGACGTGCAGGTGGTGACGGCCGCGGGGGTGGAGAGCAACCGCTGCCTCATCGAGGTGACCGACTGACGGTCCGTCCGGGCTGCTTGCACCTCCGGCGCTTCATGTGCCCCGCGTGTCACAGTCTGTGTCGTCAACCTGGTGAGCGGCGTGGCCAAGCCGTACGTATGGTCGTCTGACGGGTCAACCTGAAAGCGGGACCAGCGATGACACACACGCATCGGGCGACATCGACGTACGAAACGTTCGACGACGACGAGCCGCGCGGATGGAAGGAGCAGGCCCAGCGGTACGCGCTCCTGCCGCTGCGTCTCTTCCTCGGCGTCACCTTCATCTACGCGGGCATCGACAAGCTCACGGACAGCGCCTTCATGGCGGCGAGCGGCACCGGCTCCGTCGGTGAGCTGATGAACGCCGTGCGCGACTCGTCCGCCGTGCCCGCCCTCGTCGACCTGGCGCTCGACAACCCGGAGGGCTTCGGCTACGCCATCGCCTTCGGCGAACTGGCGGTCGGCATCGGCACCCTCGTCGGACTGCTGGCCCGGCTCGCCGCCCTCGGAGGAGCGCTGATCTCGCTGAGCCTGTGGCTGACCGTGAGCTGGCAGACGGATCCGTACTACTACGGCAATGATCTCGCCTATCTGATGGCCTGGCTGCCGCTGGTGCTGGCCGGTGCCTCCGTGTTCTCCCTCGACGCGCTGATCGCGGCACGGCGGCGACGCACTCCGTAGTGCACAGCGGCCACCGCACCGGCCACGAACAGTCCACCGAAGACGACCGGGAACGCCAGCCACCACGGGGTGTGCCAGGCGTTCGCGGCGTCACCGCCGTAGAGCAGGGCCGTGGTCAGCACGCACAGCCCCGCGACCAGCCGCGCGGGCCGGAATTCGTGCCGGAACCCGCGGCCGGTCCCACCGCCCGGGCGGGCCACCGACTCATGACGCAGCACGGGTGACCTCCACCTGTCCGATGCCGACTTCCAGATCCAGCTCCACCGTGCCACCCGGCTGCACGCCCGCGGGCGGGGCCAGCGTGCTCCTGCGGTCCTGGCTCGGGCCGACGTCGACATCCTCCGCCGCCTCATCGGGGAGGCGGATGTCGCCGATGCCCACCTCGGCGGTCAGCTCCACCCGCGCGTCCTTCGGCACCACGACCTTGAGCTGACCCGCACCGAGCTCGGCCCGTGTCGTCACCGTCGTGCCCGCCGGTACGGCGACGGCCGACAGGTCCAGCGTGCCGACGCCGGTGCCCAGTTCGTAGAGCGGCTCCACGGCCGCGACCGCGGCAGGCCGCCACGCCGTCTCGCCCCAGCTCGTACCGATGTCCTTCGGCAGCGCGGAGGCAGCCGCCAGCATCCCGGCGGTGACGAGTGTGAGCAGGATCGTGCCGAAGCCCGTGCGCCCCAGCAGGGCGCTGACCAGCAGGCCGAGCCCGAACACCGCCAGCGCGGCGACCAGCCCGATCTGCAGCGCCGTACCCAGCGGCCGACCCTCCCAGCTGAGCCCGGTGCCCAGCCCGCCCGCGAGCAGCGCGAGAAGGAAGACAGGGCCGCCGATGCCCCGCGGGCCCCGGCTCTGCCGCACCGCCGGAGCCCGTTCGTGGGTGGCCGGCGCGGCGGCTTCCGCCACGGCCGAGGCCGGACCCCACAGATAACCGGTCGGCACGGGGCCCGTGGTGCCGTCCTTGACGATCGGGTCGCGCCACCAGGACGGGCTCTCCGGAACGGGCGGCGCCTTGGTCTCCGGCGGGGCCTCCGCCACCGCGTGTGCGGTGGCCGTGTCCATCGGCGCGCCCTCGGTCGTCGCCAGCAGGCGGCGCTGGGACCACACGGCGGCACCGGCGACCGTCAGCGACAGCAGCGCGGCGAAGAACAGCGTGCCGCCGTTGCCCAGCATGGAGAGGAAGACCCCGCAGCCGATCAGCGCGAGGAGGACGGCGGTCAGCGAGGCGCCGTCGACCCGTCCGGACAGCAGGCGGCGGACCTCGTTCTCGTCGTCCTCCTCCGACGGGATCAGCAGCCAGGCGAACCCGTAGAAGATCAGGCCGATGCCGCCGGTCACGGAGAGGACGCCGATGGCGATGCGGAAGATCACGGGGTCCACGTCGCAGGAGCGGCCCAGACCGCCGCACACGCCGGCCACCACCTTGTGCCGGGGTGAGCGGCGCAGCGGCGGCACCTCGGGCACCGTGCCGCCCGGCGCCTGCGCCTGCGGACCCGCGTGGGTCCGCGGGTCGGCGTGCGGCTCCCCGGGCGGGGTGGTCGGCTCAGTCATGTCTCCATGGTGACGGGCGGCGCGGCGTGAGGGCACCCGCCCCGACCCTGGCCGTTCCCTGATATCCGGCCCTAGGGTCTTTCGTTCGGGTCATGCCTGATCCGAACGAGAGCCTCTGGCCGGGTGTCTCGACGACGAGCGTTGCCGACATGAGCCGGGCCCGGTGTCAGGGTCGGTTAAGGGACGACCCTGATTCCGCTCCGGACCCCCGCGTGTGACGATCGGGGCATGCCAGTCGCCACGCCCGGATCCACCGGGACCTCCCGCGCCCCGCTGCCGAAGGAGCCGGCTCTGCGCAAGCTGTACCGCAGTGCCGACGGCCGGATGCTCGGCGGTGTGGCGCGCGGCCTGGCCGGGCATCTGGGTCTGCCCGTCGTCTGGGTGCGCCTCGTCTTCCTCGGACTGTTCCTGGTCGACGGTCTGGGCGCAGTGCTTTACGCGGTCTTCTGGATCGTCGTGCCGCTCGGCGTCGGCGGCCGGGCCGCCGAGTCGCGCTCGGTGTTCGAGACCACGGCCGACGGCCGCCGGCGGCTGCGGAAGCCCGACAAGGGCCAGCTCTTCGCGCTGGTGGCGCTGCTCTTCGGTGCCGCCGTCTTCGTCGGCAACGTCGACGTGCACGGCAGCAACCGCTACGTGTGGCCGACCCTGCTCATCGGCGCCGGCGTGGTCCTGGTCTGGCGGCAGGCGGACAACGCCCGCCGCGCCCGCTGGACCGATGTCGGCCGTCGGCGCCGTTTGCTCCAGCTGGCACGCGCCCTGGCGGGCGTCGCGCTCGTCGGAATGGGCCTGACCGTCTTCATGGTGGTGCGCGGCTCGGCGGCCCAGCTGGGGAACATCCTGACCGCCGCGGTCGCCGTCATCGCCGGTGTCGCCCTGCTCGCCGGCCCGTGGCTGGTGCGGATGACGCAGGATCTCTCCGAGGAGCGGACCATGCGCATCCGGGCACAGGAGCGTGCGGAGGTCGCGGCCCATGTCCATGACTCCGTACTGCACACGCTCACCCTGATCCAGCGGAACGCCGACGACGCCGGCGAAGTGCGCAGGCTCGCCCGCGCGCAGGAGCGCGAGCTGCGAAACTGGCTCTACAAGCCCGAGGGCACCGGCAAGGACGAGGACGAGGAGCCCGACACCCTTGCCGAGGCGGTCAAGAAGGCGGCCGCGGAGGTCGAGGACAAGCACGGCGTCCCCCTCGAGGTCGTCGTCGTGGGCGACTGCCCGCTCGACGAGAAGCTGAGCGCACAGATGCAGGCAGCGCGCGAGGCGATGGTCAACGCCGCCAAGTACGGTGGCGCGGGCGGGGCGGTGCAGGTCTACGCGGAGGTCGAGGGCCGTACGGTCTTCGTCTCCGTGCGGGACCGGGGGCCGGGTTTCGACCCGGACGCGGTCCCGGAGGACCGTATGGGTGTCAGAGAATCGATCATCGGCCGTATGCAGCGCAACGGCGGGACGGCGCGGCTGCGCTCGGTGCCCGGAGGGGGTACGGAAGTGGAGCTGGAGATGGAGAGGGCGGACGGATGACCGAGACTGCCGGAGTGGGTCCGGAGCGGCGGGTGCGGGTCGTGCTCGTCGACGACCACCGGATGTTCCGTACGGGCGTTCAGGCCGAGATCGGCCAGACGGAGCGCACGGGTGTCGAGGTCGTCGGGGAGGCCGCCGACGTCGACCAGGCGGGGGGCGGGGTCACGGCGACCCGGCCGGAGGTCGTCCTGCTCGACGTGCATCTGCCCGGCGGGGGAGGGGTCGAGGTGCTGCGCCGCTGCGCCGCGCTGATGGCGGCGGCGGAGAACCCGGTGCGGTTCCTGGCGCTGTCGGTCTCCGACGCCGCGGAGGACGTGATCGGCGTGATCCGGGGCGGCGCCCGCGGCTATGTCACCAAGACCATCACGGGCACCGACCTGGTCGATTCGATCTTCCGCGTGCAGGACGGCGACGCGGTGTTCTCGCCGCGGCTGGCCGGCTTCGTGCTGGACGCGTTCGCCTCGACGGACGCGCCGCCGGTCGACGAGGACCTGGACCGGCTCACCCAGCGCGAGCGCGAGGTGCTGCGGCTGATCGCGCGCGGATACGCGTACAAGGAGATCGCCAAGCAGCTGTTCATCTCGGTGAAGACCGTCGAGTCGCATGTGTCCGCGGTGCTGCGGAAGCTGCAGCTGTCCAACCGGCACGAGCTGACCCGGTGGGCGACCGCCCGCCGTCTGGTGTGACGGGCCGCCGTCCCCTGAGCCGCCGCCGTCCCCTGACCGGCCGCCGTCCGGCATGATCCAAACGAGAGGCCCTAGGCCAAGGACATGTCGGTCTTGTCGCCGACGCGCGTGTAGCCGATGCCGGCGTAGACGCGCTCGATGTCCGAGTCGCCGGGCTCCAGCCAGACGGTGCGGCAGCCGAGGCCGAAAGCCTGCGCCGTCAGGTACGCGGAGAGCGCGGCCCCGATGCCCCTGCGCCGGTGGGAGGCGGCGACCCCGAGACCGGTCAGCTCGCTGAGGCCGTCGATCGGGATGGAGCAGCTGCCGGCGGCGACCGGGGTGCCGTCCCTCTCGTCCGTGCCGAGCGCTGCCACGCCGCCGCCTTCCGTGACGCTGCGGAGTCCGCCGATCGCGCCCTCCATCGGCTCGCCCGCCATGCCGTAGGCCTCATGCTGCACGCCTGCCGCGGCGCGGTAACCGGCCTCGTCGGACAGCACGGTGCAGGTGATGCCCGGTGCCGGGGAGGGCGTCACGAGCGACTCGGGCGTGCAGGCGAGCAGCGGAGCGCGGCGCTCGACGGTGAAACCGGCCTCCCGCAGGGCGGGTTCGACATCGGGCGAGCAGGACGGCAGGAACTCCAGGCGCGGCAGCCGGTCCCGTTCCCTGAACACCTCGATCAGCGCCTTGATGTCGTCGGTGGTCGGGCTCGCACCCGGGTCGGGGACGGCGTAATTGACGGGCGGAATAGGCCAGTCGGCGTTGTAGCGCACCGTGAAGGGGCCGACGCGAACGTGGCTCGGCGAGCGGAGTGCGAGCGCGCGCACGTAGTTCTGGACGTCGAGGTCCACGTACAGCTCCTGCCGGTCGGGCATCGGGACGGACTTCGGGATGGTGACACCCGCCCAGTGCCCGGGCAACCGGGTTTCGGACCGCGTCCGGGGCTGCTACGCGGGGCGTGTCGCTCCCGCGAACGGCATCTGGTCGATCGGCGCGACACGGACCGGGGCACCGGGGCGCGGCGCGTGGATCATCCGGCCGCCGCCGATGTAGAGGCCGACATGCGAGACGCCCGAGTAGAAGAACACCAGGTCGCCCGGCGCGAGTTGGGCACGGGAGACCCGTCGGCCCGCGTTGATCTGGGTGTATGTCGTGCGGGGCAGGGAGACGCCCGCGGAACGCCAGGCGGCCTGGGTGAGGCCGGAGCAGTCGAATGCACCGGGCCCCGTCGCCCCCCACACGTACGGTTTGCCGAGCGCTCCGTAGGCGTAGGCGATGGCCTGGGCGGCCCGGCTGCTCGGCGCCTGCAGCGGGCCGCGAGGCGTGCTCGAGCGGTCGGCGCGCGCGGGGGCGTCCGCCGGGCCGCCGCCGTTGTAGGCGGTGCGCTGCTCGGCCGTCAGCTCGGACAGCAGGCTCTCGGCGGCCGTGAGCTTCTCCCGGACGGTGGCCTTGTGGCGGGCCAGTTCGGCCCGGCGGGTCTCCAGCGCGGTCATCCGTTCGCTGGCCTCTGCCTTCAGCCGTGCGAGCTCCATCAGCTGCCGGTGCACACCGGCGATCGCCGACGCGTGGCCCGCGCCGACGCGCTCGGCGCGGGCCGCTCGTTCCAGGTACTCGTCCGGGTCGGAGGTGAGCGCCAGCTGCAGGGCGGGATCCAGGCCACCGCCCCGGTACTGGGCGGTGGCGATGGAACCGAGGGCGTTGCGGGAGGTGTTCAGGCGCTCGGTCCTGCGGGCCGACTCGTCGCGCAGCGAGTCCAGCGATCTCCGGGCGCTCTCCACCTGCTCCTTGGTGCCGTTGTACTTCTCGGTGGCGGCCTCCGCCTCCTGGTACAGCCTGTCGACCCGTGCCTTGATCTGTGCGGCGGTCGGACGGGGCTCGGCATGCCCTGTGCCGCCGAACGCGGTGGTGGTCGCCGCTCCGGCGAGCGCGAAGGTGGCCGCGGTACGAACGGCCGGCCCGGTGAGCGGATGCTGCCTGGATCTGCGGTGCGCTGCCACGAGGGCTTCCACGTCCTTCCGTCGGCCTGCCGCCGTCCCTGACGGCCCGTCCCTCAGGGGCGGGGCCGTCCTTCGGGTCCGGCGGCGGGCCGCACAGGGGAGCGGTCCGCCGCCGGATCCTCGGCGGTGGCGGCCGAGTGCCGTCCGGCTGCACGACGGCGGGTGGGGAGTCGGCCACCTGGGGCAGGACGCTAAACCCGGCGGTCACGGGGGCGGGGCGGAAGGTCCTCAAATTTCCGAAGATGGATATTCGGGATCGGTTCCTGAACGCCGCATCGGCGACGCCGGCCCGCATTCCGGTACTCGGCCGACCGATGCGACCGAACCTGCCCACCTGCTCGACGGGCAGTGGTAAGGCGGCGGTTAGAGTCCGGCCATGGACGTACTCATCAATGTCTTCGTGGCACTGCACATCATCGGCATCGCCTCCCTGCTGGGCGGGTTCCTGACCCAGATGAAGGCGATGCGCGACGGCACGGCCCGCTTCAACGCGCCGATGCTGCACGGCGCGCTGACCATGCTGGTCACGGGTGTGGCGTTGGTGGGTCTGAACCAGGCGGACGACCAGAGCGTGAACAACCTCAAGATCGGCATCAAACTGGCGGTCCTGGTCGTGATCCTCGGCCTGGTGTACGTGAAGCGGGACGAGGAGAGGGTCGACAAGGCGCTGTTCGGCGCGGTCGGCGGTCTGACCGTGGTCAACATCTTCATCGCCACGCTCTGGACCTGAGCGACGGTCCCCTCCGGGCCTGAGGGGCGGCCCGGACCCGACCTGAATGGCGGTGCGGGCTGACGCGGCGGACATGCCGATGCCCGGGCGGCCGAGCCGCCCGGGCATCCGTTCGTCGTGTCGCCTGCCGGCGCCCGTCAGGCGGGGCGGACGCTGCCGTAGATCGGCATGTAGTAGATCGACTCCTCGCGGACGTTCGCGCCCGGCTTGGGGGCGTGGATCATCTTGCCGTCGCCGATGTATATGCCCACGTGGCTGATGTCGTCGTAGAAGAAGACCAGGTCGCCGGGGAGCAGATCGGCCGTCTCCACACGGGAGCCCACCTTCACCTGGTCCCAGGTGGTGCGCGGCAGGTCCACGCCGGCGGCCTTCCAGGCGGCCTGGGTGAGGCCGGAGCAGTCGAACGAGCTGGGTCCCGTGGCGCCCCAGACGTACGGCTTGCCGATCTGGTTGCGGGCGAAGGCGAGGACCTTGTCGGCCTTCGCCGCGTACGTGCCGCCGTCCGTGCCGGTGCCGGTGCCGGTCCCGGTGCCCGTGCCGGTGTCCCCGCCCGGGGTGGTCTCGCGCTCCTGCCGCTGCCGTTCCGCCTCCGCTTCGGCGCGTGCCGCCGCCTCGGCCTTCGCCTTCGCCTCGGCCTTGCGGCGCGCCTCCTCTTCCTTCTTCCGCTCGATCGCGGCGAGCCGTGCCTTCTCCTCGGCCGTCAGCTTCGACAGCAGCGTGCGTGCCTCGGCGAGTTTGGTTTGCACGGTCTGCTTGCTGGTGCGCAGGGACTCCTGGGAGTCGGTGAGGGACTCGAGGCTCTTCGTCGCCTCCGCGCGCTGCTTGGCAGCCGCCGCCCGCTCGGTCTCGTACTCGGTGACGGCCCTGCGCTGTTGGTCCGTCATGCGATCCATCAGCTGCGTCTGGTCGAAGTACGCCTGCGGGCTGTCCGCGAACATCAGCGCGGCGGTGGGGGTGACGGCGCCTGTGCGGTACTGGGCGGCCGCGTAGTTGCCGAGGGCGCGGCGGGACTCGTTCAGCTTCTCGGTGCGCTTGGCCGCGTCGTCGAGCAGCTGGTCCACCTCGGCGCGCTTCTCCGCCGTGGCTTCCTTGGCCTTGTTGAACTCCTGGGTGGCGCTGCCCGCCTGCCGGTACAGGTCGTCGACCTTCTTCTGCACCTCTTCGATGCTGGGCTTCGGGTCGGAGGGCGCGGCGGTGGCGCTCTGTGTGGAGAGCAGCGTCACACCGGCGAGTGCTGCCGTCGTGAACCCGACGGCGGGGGAGGACTTTGCGGTTCGGCTGCGGGGCTTGCGATGCGACGCCAAGGCCGGCATCTCCTTCTTCCGTGGACCGCCTACCGGGTTAGCTGTCGGGTTCGGGCGGAACGGAAGACGCCCTACGGACCGAGTGGTGCGCGGTCCGATTCACCCCGGTTGTGCATGGTGGGTCCCCGGTTCCGAACTCCTGTGACGGGAGCCCGGATTCGGCGCAGGCCGCCCGTTCGGCGTGGTTCGCCAGGGGGGTACGGGCCGCCTGGTCGAGCACGCTAGCCAACTCGTGTGTGCGCTGTGAAGGTTGATGTTCGATATGTCCGATACATTTTCGTGACCTTTTTCCGCGGGCGGCTCATCGGCCGGGCCGCTGTGGCGCGACGGATGCGTCCCGTCACATACCGTGTCCCGCCCGTGTCCCCGATGCGGCCACGGGCTGTCGGTCCGGCCGCCTAGACTCGTTAAGCGATGAGCAGCCTCTTTGACGACAGCTTCCTGGCGGACCTCCAGCCCGACGGGGACGAGCAACCGCCGCCGCCCGAGGAATCGGCTCCGGAGCAGCTTCCGGACGATCTCTTCCAGGGCGCGTTCGACGTGCCCCCGGCCCGCGACGGGTACTACCGCGACGGCGCCCCGCGCCCTGTCGTGGACCCCGCCGCCCTGCTCGAGGGACTGAACGAACAGCAGCGTGCGGCCGTCGTGCACACAGGGTCACCGCTGCTCATCGTGGCCGGCGCCGGTTCCGGCAAGACCCGGGTCCTCACCCATCGCATCGCGCATCTGCTGGGCACGCGGCATGTCCACCCCGGCCAGATACTGGCGATCACCTTCACCAACAAGGCCGCCGGCGAGATGAAGGAGCGCGTCGAGCAGCTGGTCGGCCCGCGCGCCAATGCGATGTGGGTCATGACCTTCCACAGCGCCTGCGTCCGGATTCTGCGCCGCGAGTCGAAGAAGCTGGGCTTCACGTCGTCGTTCTCGATCTACGACGCGGCGGACTCCAAGCGGCTGATGTCGCTGGTCTGCCGTGATCTGGATCTCGACCCGAAGAAGTTCCCGCCGAAGTCCTTCAGCGCCAAGATCTCGAACCTGAAGAACGAGCTGATCGACGAGGAGACCTTCGCCGACCAGGCCCAGGACGGATTCGAGAAGACGCTTGCAGAGGCGTACCGGATGTACCAGGCGCGGCTGCGCGAGGCCAACGCCCTGGACTTCGACGACATCATCATGACCACCGTCCACCTGCTCCAGGCGTTCCCGGATGTCGCCGAGCACTACCAGCGGAGGTTCCGGCACGTCCTCGTCGACGAGTACCAGGACACCAACCACGCTCAGTACACGCTCGTGCGCGAGCTGGTCGGCAAGGGGTACGAGGACCTGGCCCCGGCCGAGCTGTGCGTCGTCGGTGACGCCGACCAGTCGATCTACGCCTTCCGCGGCGCGACCATCCGCAACATCCTCCAGTTCGAGGAGGACTATCCGGACGCGACGACGATCCTGCTGGAGCAGAACTACCGCTCCACCCAGACGATCCTCTCCGCCGCCAACGCCGTCATCGAGCGCAACGAGTCCCGCCGCCCCAAGAACCTGTGGACCAACGCGGGCGCCGGCGCCCAGATCACCGGCTACGTCGCGGACACCGAGCACGACGAGGCGCAGTTCGTCGCCGACGAGATCGACCGGCTCACGGACGCGGGCGAGGCGAAGGCCGGCGACGTCGCCGTCTTCTACCGGACGAACGCCCAGTCGCGTGTCTTCGAAGAGATCTTCATCCGCGTCGGTCTGCCCTACAAGGTCGTCGGCGGAGTGCGCTTCTACGAGCGCAAGGAGGTCCGCGACGTACTCGCGTACCTGCGTGTCCTCGCGAACCCCGAGGACAACGTCCCGCTGCGCCGCATCCTCAATGTGCCCAAGCGCGGTATCGGCGAACGCGCGGAGGCGATGATCGACGCTCTCGCGCTGCGGGAGAAGATCACCTTCCCGCAGGCGCTGCGTCGCGTCGACGAGGCGTACGGCATGGCGGCCCGCTCGGCGAACGCGGTCAAGCGGTTCAACGTGCTGATGGAGGAGCTGCGCACGATCGCCGACTCGGGCGCCGGCCCGGCCGTCGTACTGGAAGCCGTACTGGAGCGGACCGGCTACCTCGCCGAGCTCCAGGCGTCCACGGACCCGCAGGACGAGACCCGCATCGAGAATCTCCAGGAACTGGCGGCGGTGGCGCTCGAGTTCGAGCAGGAGCGCGACGAGGAAGAAGGTGCGGGGACGCTCGCCGAGTTCCTCGAGAAGGTGGCGCTCGTCGCCGACTCCGACCAGATCCCCGACGAGGACGACGAGGGCACCGGCGTCATCACGCTGATGACCCTGCACACCGCGAAGGGTCTCGAGTTCCCCGTCGTGTTCCTGACCGGCATGGAGGACGGCGTCTTCCCGCACATGCGGGCGCTGGGGCAGACGAAGGAGCTGGAGGAGGAGCGGCGCCTGGCGTACGTCGGCATCACCCGCGCCCGTGAGCGGCTCTATCTGACCCGGTCGACGATGCGCAGCGCATGGGGCCAGCCTTCGTACAACCCGCCGTCGCGCTTCCTCGAGGAGATTCCCGGCCAGCATCTGACCTGGAAGCGGACGGGACCGATGGCCGCGCCCGCGGGGCCGACCTCGGGTATCGCGTCGTCCCTGTCGTCGTCCCGCTCGCGCGGCGGCGCATCGGGCTTCGCCACACGGCGTACGGGCGACAAGCCGGTGATCTCGCTGGCGGTCGGCGACCGGGTCACCCACGACCAGTTCGGGCTCGGGACCGTGGTGGGGGTGACCGGCTCCGGCTCCGAGGCGCAGGCGACGATCGACTTCGGGGACGAGAAGCCCAAGCGGCTGCTGCTGAGGTACGCGCCGGTCGAGAAGCTCTGACGGTTGCGAGAAGCTGTGACAGAACCGGGCCCCCGCGGGGGCCCGGTTCTTGTCGGTCACGTGGTGCGGAGGCGGCCTATGTGGGCTCTATGCCGTGGCTGCGGAGCCACGGCAGCGGGTCGATGGCCGCTCCGCCGCCGGGCCGGACCTCGAAGTGCAGGTGCGGGCCGGTGGAGTTGCCCGAGTTGCCCGAGTATGCGATGACGTCGCCTGCCTTCACCGAGCCGCTGCGGATCTTGGTGCTGCTGAGGTGGCAGTACCAGGTCTCGGTGCCGTCGGCCGCGGTCACGATGGCCATGTTGCCGTAGGCGCTGTTCCACTGCGTGCGGACGGTGCCGTCCGTCGCGGCCATGACCTCGGTGCCGTACTGGACGGGGAAGTCGATACCGCTGTGCAGGGACATCCAGTTGACACCGGACTGGCCGTAGTAGGCGCTGAGCCCGTCCTGCTTCACCGGCATCACGAACTTGGGGCGCAGCGCCTCGCGGCGAGCGGCCTCCTCCTCGCGTTTCTTCTTCTCCGCTGCCTGGCGCGCCTTGAGGTCGAGGCGTTCCTGCGTGCGGGAGGCGCGGTCACCGAAGTCACGGGCGTCGGCGCTGAGCGCGGCGAGCTGGGTGTCCATGGCGTTGTTGGCGGCGACCGGCTCGACGGAAGCCGGGTCGGCGGCCGCGACGTTGCTCCGGCCGTCCTGCGTCTCGCTGCCGCTGCCGAGACCGCTGACGGACGCGGCGGCGACGCCGGCGACGCCCATCACGCAGGCGGAGGGTACGGCGACGGTCAGGAGCGCCGAGCGCTTGGCGGGCGTACGGCGGCGGCCGCGGCTACCGCCGCTGCGGCGGACCGGACGGGGGGTGACGGGGGGGACCGGCATGGCGGTCATGGTCTGGCTGAGCTCGTCGTGTTCCGGCTCGTCGCCGCTCTCCACGGTGAGGAGCTCGGTCGCGGACTGCGCCTCGTGGTCGGCCTCGTGACCGGCCTCGACGTCCGCCGGGGCGGCGGTGTCCGGCTCGGCCTCGAAGGAGTAGGCGCTTTCGTACGCCTCGTTCGTCGCGTACGGATCGCTCGTCTCGTAGGCGTCGTTCGCCTCGTGCGCGTGGTGCGTCTCGTACGTGTCGCCAGTCGCGTACCTATCGTTCGTCGCGTACGGATCGCTCGTCTCGTACGTGCCGTACGCCTCGTACGTGAGTTGCTCGACAGGCTGGGTGAACTCCTGCTGCGGAGTGAACTGTTGGGGCACGAGGCCCTCCGGCGCGGCCGCCGCGGAGTTCCACGCGGTGGCGTCGTAGGCGCCGGTCTCGAAGGTGCCGGGCGCCCACTGGCCGGTCGTGTCGTAGGCGAAGGTGGCGGCGGCCGTCTCGTACTGGCCGGTCCCGCCCGCCTCGTTCCAGGCGCTCGCGTCCCACTGGCCGGTCGTGTCGTACTGCCCGTACTGCTGGTCGTACTGCGGCTGTTGAGCCTGCTCGGCCGTCGCGTAGGCGTCGTAGCCCGCGGCCTGCTGGGCGCCGGTGTCCCACTGGGACGAGTCGTACTGGCCGCTGTGGCCCGCTTCGTAACTGCCCGGAAGGGCGCCGAAGAGCGGGTCGGAGTCGAAGCTGCCGGTGGCGTAGCCGACGTACCCGGCGTGGGCGTGCTGGTCGTTCACCAACTTCTCTCTCGCCTCGGCAGCAGGACCTGTCTCTGGGGCCACCGGTTTGCACGGGGGGTCCCAGGGGGAAGCAGTGGCGCGACTGTACCCGGCGGTACGCGACGGCGACAATCTTCGGCAGGATCTACGCAATCAGGAAACGGGCATTCAGTCGCGTTTCGGCGGTCTGCGGGCGGAGCTTTGGCCCTACGTTCGAGAAGTGTTCGATGAATCGATGTCGCTCGGTCACGTCAGGCGACGGAAGCGGCCCCGGTGGGACCGGCCTCCGACACGCCCGACTCGAGCACCTCCCGGACGCCGTCGGCGACCGCGGGATGAACAGGCAGCGCCAGATGGCCAATTCCGCTCACTTGCACATTCTGTGCAAGAAGGTCGGGATGGTCGATGCGGGCCGTCTCGACCGGCACCATGATCCGATCCAGATCGCTCCAGAAGCTGACGAACCGGGTGCGGCAGTCGGGCGCGGGCAGACGCAGCTCCTCGATCACCGATGAGCCCGGGCGCATCTGGCGCACGATCGGGTGCGCGCTCGCGAGCGGTGCGACGGTGGTGCCCGAGTGCGGGGTGCCGAGAGTGACCAGGGTCCGCACCCGCCGGTCGCCCCCGAGGCGCTGGACGTAGTAGCGGGCGATGAGGCCGCCGAGGCTGTGGCCGACGATGTCGACCTCGGGCCTGCCGGTCCGCTCGCAGATCTCCTCTATATGGCGGCCCAGCAGGTCCGCGGCAGCGCGGATGTCGCACGTGAGAGGCGAGTAGTTGAGGCACTCGACATGGTGCGGGCCCCGCCTGGCGAGAGCGCGGCGGAGCAGGACGAACACGGAGCGGTTGTCGACGAAGCCGTGCAGCAGGACGGTGGGCACGTCGGCCCCCGTCCTCGGCAGGCTGGGTACGGCATGGACACGGCGGCGACGCTCAGGAGTGAGGCCGGTCGGATACAGCAGCAGATGCCCGGCGAGGATCGCCAGCTCCAGGGCGGTGGCCCTCAGAAGCGCGGCCGGCAGTCGCGGGCAGTGCAGGCGCGGAAGAGGAAGAGAAAGAGGCAGGGCCTTCACGACGACCTCCCGAACGGCACGGCGGGGGCGGCTCTGCCCCGCGTGCCCTCATGGGAAGCGCGCGTGATGAGCCCGGCGCGGCGGTCTCCGCGCCGTCGGTGCCGCACCACCGTGCCGTGCGGCTGTCGGCACGGTGGTACGACGACCTGTAGTGGACCTGCGGCGGCTCCCCGTGCGCCCGTGCCCTGGCGGCGCGCGCAAAGGGCGGTGCGCGATGCCTGAAGCCGGTACGACGCTCAGCGAAAATGTCCCACGTGTGATTTCCCCCTCCCGGTGCACCGCGAAACGGCGGCTTGCGGGATGCTGGAGATAACGTTCGTTCACTCTCCGCGCCCCGGTACGGGCGGCGGGGACGTAGGAGGCAGTGATGGGTGTGACTGGTCCGATCCGCGTGGTGGTGGCCAAGCCGGGTCTCGACGGCCACGACCGTGGCGCCAAGGTGATCGCGCGGGCGCTGCGCGACGCCGGTATGGAGGTCATCTACACCGGGCTCCACCAGACGCCCGAGCAGATCGTCGACACGGCGATCCAGGAGGACGCCGACGCGATCGGCCTCTCGATCCTCTCCGGCGCGCACAACACGCTCTTCGCGAAGGTCATCGAGCTCCTGAAGGAGCGCGAGGCGGAGGACATCAAGGTCTTCGGCGGCGGGATCATCCCCGAGGCGGACATCGCGCCGCTGAAGGAGAAGGGCGTGGCGGAGATCTTCACGCCGGGCGCGACGACGGCCTCGATCGTGGACTGGGTCAACGCGAACGTCCGAGCGACGGCCGGGGCGTAGGCGTCCGCTTCCCGTGACGGGGCGGCCCGGCCCGGACCCGCTTCCCGCAACGGGGTGACCCGGCCCGGCCCCGCTCCCCGTGACCGGGGCGGCACCTCGGGGGGCGCTGCCTCCCACGGGCTACGCCCCAGGTCGGGCCGGGGCGGGGAGTGGGGTGAGTTCCGTGCGGATGGTGGCGCGGAGGCGCAGCGTGGAGACAAGGCGCTGGAACGCCTCCGACCAGTAGCCGCCCGCGCCCGGCGACGCGTTCTCCTGTTCGTCGGGTATCGCCGTCAGGACCTCCAGCCGGTCGGCCTCGTCAGGGGCCAGGCAGCGTTCCGCCAGGCCCATCACGCCGCTGAAGCTCCATGGGTAACTGCCCGCGTCCCGGGCGATGTCGAGGGCGTCGACCACGGCCCGGCCCAGCGGCTCGGCCCACGGGACCGCGCACACGCCGAGCAGCTGGAACGCCTCCGACAGGCCGTGCGCGGCTATGAACTCCGCCACCCAGGCCGCCCGTTCGTCCTCCGGCAGGGTCGCGAGGAGCTTCGACCGCTCCGCCAGTGACGTCGTGCCCGGCCCTGTCGACGGAGGAGCGGCAGGCGCGCCCAGCAGGGCGCGCGACCATTCGGCGTCACTCTGGCGCACCGCCGCCCGGCACCAGGCGGCGTGCAGCTCGTCCGCCCAGTCGTCGGACACCGGCAACGCCACGATCTCGGCGGCCGTTCGTCCGCCGAGCCGGCCGGGCCAGACGGACAGCGGTGCGGCCTCCACCAGCTGGCCCAGCCACCACGAGCGCTCGCCCCGCCCCGACGGCGGGTTGGGGACGACCCCGTCCCGCTGCATGTCCGCGTCGCATTCGGGGGGCGCTTCCACGGAGATCACCGCCCCGGCGGCGCCGCTGCGGTCGAGGGCGACGCAGGACGCGGCGCGCTTCGCCATGCGCCCGGCGAGCGCCGACCGCGGAAGTGCCGACAGCAGCTCCGCTGCCGTGGCCCGGACGTTGCGGCTGCGGTCGGCCAGAGCGTGTTCGAGGAACGGCTCGTCCGCCGGGGACAGCCCGGCGCGCAACGAGTCGAGGAACATCAGCCGGTCCTCCGCCCGCTCGGTGGCCCATGTCGTGCCGAGCAGCGTCAGCGCGGCGTTGGCGTCATGCGCCCGTACGCCGGCGAGGAGCGCGACCCGCTCCGCGAACAGGCCCTCGTCCCACAGCTTCCTCACCGCTTCCGGGTCGCCCATGTCGGGCAGTGCGGATCCCGCAGATCCACCGCGCAGGGCGAACTTCCACTCGGGGTTGAGCCGTGCGAGCCACAGTCCGCGCGGCCCGGCGAACGCCAGCGCCTGGGGGCGCAGGTCGGTTCGTGCCCGTGCCGCGTCCAGCAGCGCGGGAAGCAGGGAGGCCGGTGCCTGGTAGCCGTGCTCATTGGCGGCGGCGAGCCATTGGGGGAGCAACTCGGTCAGGTCAGGCGCCGTACCGCGCCTGCCTCCGGTGCCCGACGGGCCGGAGCGGTCGGCCAGCAGCTGGGCGAGCCGGCGCCTGGCGGGTCCGGGCAGTGCGCGGCGAGGATCGGCCGGCGCCGGCGCCGGCCCCCCGTCCGGCGCGGGCCCCGGCCGCAGCCCCGCCCTACGCCGCACGGTGTGCAGCGCGGCAGCGTCGAGCAGCGCGGTGGGAGCGTCCCTTCCGGCGGGCGCGAGGCCGACCGGCACGGTGCGGCGGTCGGTGCCCAGCAGGGCCGAGGTGACGAGCTCCTCCCACGGTGACGACCCGGCGGTGCTCGCGGGGCCGGCTGTGGTGGTTGCGGCTCCAGGTGCGGGGCGGGCTGTGGTGGTTGCGGCGTCAGGTGTGGGCCCGGCTGTGGCGCTTGCGGCGCCAGATGCGGTGGTTGCGGCGGTGCTGGTCATGGGAGCCTCTCGACGTTCAGATCAGCGGGACCGTCTCGGACATGTCCTCGGGCCAGGCCGTCAGCGGCGTGAAGCCCCGGTGGCCGAACTCGCCGAAAACGGTGACGGGCCGGCCGCCGGCGAGGGACACGAGCTTCCACAGCCCGGGGCGGGCGAGCGCCGCGGCGGCGATGGGCAGCGCGCCGCCGCCTTCCGCGTCGGCGAGCTGCCATCCGCCGTCGGCATCCGGTACGGGTATGACGCGGGTGAGCGTGACGGGCCAGGACTCCAGCCAGGGGTCGTCGCACAGCGCCTGCCCGTACGCCTCGACGGCCGAGTCGCACGGGCCGCCCGCCGGCGGGGCGTCGATGGCGATGGGCGGGGAGAACTGCTCGCCCAGCTCCGCCCTCGGCCGGCCGCCTTCGTATGCGGTGACTTCGGCGTCCATCATCATCCCCACCGGCAGGGCCAGTTGAGGCGAGCGGCCCGCAGCGCCGAAGGACAGCAACAGCGCGGCCCGCTGCGACTCGCGTCCGTACAGCCAGACGCGGCGCGTGGTGAGTTTGCCGTCGGAGGTGTCGTACTGGGCGAGGATCATCCATCGGTCCCGGACGGCCGGACCGTCCGCGGGCGAGGTGAGCCCGACTCTCGTGCGGACGGTGGCGGCCAGCGGCTCCGGCAGCCGCTCGCGCCCCAGCCATGCGGAGTCGAGCAGATGGACCAGGGCGCACTCCTCCAACAGCCGGACCGGCCAGCCGGGGCCGGATCCCGGGATCGCCCCCAACTCGCGGACACGACCGGCGAGACCGGGGGCCTGCGCGTCGATCATGCGGGCTGCGGTCTCCTCCCACAGGCCGTAGCCGGCTTGCTCCGCCGACGCGAGGCCGCCGCGCAGCAGATCGGCCAGCCGCTGTTCCAGTTCCGTCGCGCCGGCGGTGATCCGCTCGGCCCTGCGTTCGGCGCGCCGCCTGGCCGCCTTTGGATCGGCGCTCTTCGCGACGGCCCCCGAACCGGCACCGCCCTGCTCCTGGTCCTCCCTGCGCTTCCTTCGCGCGGCCAGCCACTCCTCCGCCCAGTCGGGGACGGCCGATTCCTGAACGGTCGGCTCGTCCGCCGCCCAGAGCAGCAGCAGCCCCAGCGCGTGTTTGCACGGGAACTTCCGGCTCGGGCAACTGCACTTGTACGCAGGGCCGGTGGTGTCGACGACGGTCTGATAGGGCTTGCTGCCGCTGCCCTTGCACAGCCCCCACAGCGCCCCCGAACCGTCGCAGCCCGCACCCGACCAGGGGCCCGCGGCGGCCAGTTTGTTGCCCGCCCTGCGTGATGCCTCGTCAGGAGCCAGTGCCGACACCTGCTCCGGCGCCCAGCGCACCCCCGTCTCCGGGACGTGCGGGGGCCCTCCCCCGTTTGTTCGCAGCATGCGTACGACGCTACGGCCCGCCACTGACAATCCACCTGACCAGCGATTTCGCTCTGTCCGGAGAGGGTGTGGCTTTGCCTTCGCTTTGTTAAATTGGGCTCACATCACGTCCGGGACATGGGGGGATCCGACATGAACCGTTCCGTCCGCACGACAGCACGAGCCGTCGCCGCCACCGGCCTCGCCGCCGGTCTGGCCTTCGGCCTCACCGCCTGCTCCGAGGCGGTCGACACGGTCGACAAAGCCGTGAACGAGACGTATGAGGTGACGTACGAGGTCACCGGCAAGAACGTCGACTCGATCCAGTTCCACGGCGGTGGGGGCGAGGCGATGAACCCGAAGATCGAGACGGTCGACAAGCCCACCCTGCCGTGGAAGAAGACGGTCACGCTGCGCGGCATCATGCCCGCCGCGGTGATGCCGATCGCCGCGGACCTCACGGGGGCCGACGTCAGCTGCAAGATCACACACGAGGGCAAGGTGCTCAAGGAGGAGAAGGCCGAAGGTCTCGTGACCGCCGGCGGCTGCATCGCCGAGTCGCCGGTCGGCGGCTGACTCGCTTTCGCCGCAGGGGCTTTCGGCTCCTGACCTGCGGTCATGTCGCCGCCACGATTGATTGTCAGTGGCATGGTGCACGGTGGATCCCACATCGGGTCGAACGATCTGGAGGGGGATCCATGACCGTGTCCGCAACCGGCGCGACCACAGAAACCGAGGCCCTGCGCCCGCACGCGGAGGACGCGTTCGCGGACGAACTCGCGGCGCTGGCCGCGGTCGACGACCGGCCGCGGCCCGTCAACTGGCGGATGTCTCCCTGGGCTGTCGCCACGTACCTGCTCGGCGGTACCCTCTCCGACGGGACGGTCATCTCGCCGAAGTACGTAGGGCCGCGCCGCATCGTCGAGGTCGCCGTCACCACGCTCGCCACCGACCGCGCGCTGCTGCTCCTGGGCGTCCCGGGCACCGCGAAGACCTGGGTCTCCGAGCATCTGGCCGCGGCCGTCAGCGGCGACTCCACCCTGCTCGTGCAAGGCACCGCCGGCACACCGGAGGAGGCCGTCCGCTACGGCTGGAACTACGCCCAGCTGCTCGCCCACGGCCCCAGCAGGGACGCTTTGGTGCCCAGCCCGGTCATGCGCGCCATGTCCGAAGGCATGACGGCGCGTGTCGAGGAGCTGACCCGCATCCCGGCCGACGTGCAGGACACCCTCATCACGATCCTGTCCGAGAAGACCCTGCCGATACCGGAGTTGGGGCAGGAGGTGCAGGCGGTCCGCGGTTTCAATCTCATCGCCACCGCCAACGACCGCGACCGCGGCGTCAACGACCTGTCCAGCGCGCTGCGCCGGCGCTTCAACACCGTGGTGCTGCCCCTGCCGGCGACGCCGGAGGCAGAGGTCGACATCGTGTCGCGGCGCGTCGACCAGCTCGGGCGCTCGCTCGACCTCCCGGCCGTGCCAGAGGGCCTGCAGGAGATCCGCCGGGTCGTCACCGTCTTCCGCGAACTGCGGGACGGGGTGTCCACCGATGGCCGGACGAAGATCAAGTCGCCGTCCGGGACGCTGTCCACGGCCGAGGCGATCTCCGTCGTGACCAACGGGCTGGCGCTCGCGGCGCACTTCGGCGACGGCGTGCTGCGGCCGGGAGACGTGGCGGCGGGCATCCTCGGCGCGGTCGTGCGCGATCCGGCGGCGGACCGCGTCGTCTGGCAGGAGTACCTGGAGACGGTCGTGCGTGAGCGGGAGGGCTGGAAGGACTTCTACCGCGCATGCCGTGAGGTGAGCGCATGACGAGCCCGCTCCTGCTCGGTGTCCGCCATCACGGGCCGGGCTCGGCACGGGCGGTGCGGGCAGCGCTGGAGGCCGCCCGGCCCGAGGCCGTACTGATCGAGGGGCCGCCGGAGGGCGACGCCCTGCTGGCGCTGGCCGCCGACGAGCAGATGCGCCCGCCGGTCGCGCTCCTCGCCCATGCGGTGGACGACCCGGGCCGGGCGGCGTTCTGGCCGCTGGCCGAGTTCTCCCCCGAATGGGTCGCCATCCGCTGGGCGTTGGCTCATGGTGCCGCGGTGCGTTTCATCGACCTTCCCGCGGCTCATTCCCTGGCGTTCTCCGAGGAGACGGCACCCGAGCCGGAGGCCACCGGCAACGAGGGGCGCGACGTGCGGGTCGATCCCATCGCCTTGCTGGCGCAGACCGCCGGATACGACGACCCCGAGCGGTGGTGGGAGGACGTCGTCGAGCTGCGCGGCAGCCGCCCCGCGCCCAGCACGGCGGCCTCGCCGCAGCCCCTGCGCGTGACGTCCTCCGACGGCTCGCCGGCGGCGGTCCCGAGCGGCCCGACGGCCGCCACGAGCGGTCCGCCCCAGCCGGACGACCCTGCCGCCGAGAGGGCGGGCGAGCCCGACCCGTTCGCGCCGTTCCTCGCGCTGGGCGAGGCCATGGCGGCTCTCCGGGAGACGTACGGGCACGGCGGGCACGACCGGGACCTCGTCCGCGAGGCGCACATGCGGCTCCGGCTGCGTGCCGCCGTGAAGGAGTTCGGCGGCGGTGTCGCCGTCGTCTGCGGTGCATGGCACGTCCCGGCACTCGAGGCGAGAACGACCGTCGCCGCGGACAAGGCACTCCTGAAGGGACTGCCGAAGGTCAAGACGGAGATGACCTGGGTGCCCTGGACCCACCGACGGCTGGCCCGCCGTTCCGGGTACGGCGCCGGCATCGACTCACCCGGCTGGTACGCGCATCTCTTCGGCGTGCCCGACCGGCCCGTCGAGCGCTGGATGACCAAGGTCGCGGGCCTTTTCCGGGACGAGGACCGGCCGGTGTCGTCCGCCCACGTCATCGAAGCGGTCCGGCTCGCCGAGACGCTGGCGGTCATGCGCGGACGGCCGCTGGCCGGGCTGACCGAGACCGTCGACGCCGTTCGTGCCGTGATGTGTGACGGCTCCGACGTGCCGCTCGGCCTGGTGAGGGACCGGCTCGTCATCGGGGACGTCCTCGGCGAAGTGCCCGACGCGGCGCCCGCGATGCCGCTCCAGCGGGATCTGACCCGGCAGCAGCGCAGACTGCGGCTCAAGCCCGAGGCCCTCGAGCGCGAGCTGGAGCTCGACCTGCGCAAGGAGACCGACGCCGCCAAGAGCAGACTGCTGCACCGGCTGCGGCTGCTCGCCGTCGGCTGGGGCGAGCCCGTCGGAGGGCGGGGGAGCACCGGCACGTTCCGGGAGAGCTGGCGGCTGCGCTGGGAGCCCGAGCTGTTCGTGAAGGTCGCGGAGGCCGGGGTCTGGGGCACCACGGTGATCTCGGCCGCCACCGCGAAGGCCCAGTCGCAGGCCGTCTCGGCGACGGCGTTGGGGCAGGTGACGGCGCTGGCCGAGCAGTGCCTGCTGGCCGGACTGCCCGAGGCGCTCCCGGTCGTCATGAGAGCCCTCGCCGACCGCGCCGCCCTCGACGCGGATGTGAGCCACCTGGCCCAGGCGCTCCCGGCGCTCGCACGTTCGCTGCGGTACGGCGACGTACGGTCCACGGACACGGCCGCGCTCGCCGAGGTCGCCGGCGGGCTCGCCGAGCGGATCTGCGTCGGCCTGCCGCCCGCCTGCATCGGACTCGACGCGAACGGCGCGGCGGAGATGCGCGGTCATCTCGACGGCGTGCACAGCGCCGTTGGATTGCTGCCGGACGCCGAAAACGTGGCCGAGCGCTGGAGATCCGTCCTGCACAAGCTCGCCGGCCGCGACTCCGTTCCCGGGGTGATCCGCGGCCGGGCGGCACGGCTGCTGCTGGACGAAGGACGGCTCGGGGAGGAAGAGGCCGCGCGGCTGATGGCGCTCGCCCTCTCCCGGGGGGCGGAGCCGTCGGACGCGGCCGCCTGGATCGAGGGTTTCGTCGGCGGCGCGTCCGGCGGTGGACTGCTGCTGGTCCACGACGAGCGCCTGCTGGGCCTGGTCGACTCCTGGCTGACCGGTGTGCCGGCGGAGGCGTTCACGGACGTGCTGCCGCTGCTGCGCCGTACCTTCTCGGCCTTCGATCCCGGTGTCCGCCGCACGCTGGGCGAGCTCGTCCGCCGCGGCCTTGGTGCGGGCGGCGGGGCGGCCCCGGCCGACACCGCGGTCCCCGGTTTCGGGCCCGATCTCGACACCGCGCGTGCCGACGCTGTCCTTCCCGTGCTGCAGCTGCTGCTCGGCATCGACGACAACAACCTGACGGGGGTGCCCCGATGACGCAGAGCGGCAGTGACGAGAGGCTGCGGAGGTGGCGGCTGGTGCTGGGCGGCGAGTCGGGTGCCGACGGCACCGACTGTGCGCTCTTCGGGGCCGACGCGGCGATGGACGGCGCGCTCACCTCGCTCTACGGCTCCCGCTCCGGCGCGGGAAACGGCGGCGGCAGGTCGGCGGGGCTCGGTGCGTCCGCCCCGTCCGTCGCCCGTTGGCTGGGTGACATCCGCACATACTTCCCCAGTTCCGTCGTGCAGGTCATGCAGCGCGACGCGATGGAGCGGCTCGGGCTCTCCGCGCTGCTGCTGGAGCCCGAGATGCTGGAGGCCGTGGAGGCGGACGTCCACCTCGTCGGCACCTTGCTCTCGCTCAACAAGGCGATGCCGGAGACGACGAAGGAAACGGCACGGGCCGTCGTGCGCAAGGTGGTCGACGACCTGGAGAAGAGGCTCGCCACCCGCACCCGGTCGACGCTGACCGGGGCGCTCGACCGCTCGGCGAGGATCAGCAGGCCCCGCCATCGGGACATCGACTGGGACCGCACGATCCGGGCGAACCTCAAGAACTACCTGCCCGTTCCCGGCGAGGACGGCGTCTTCACCGTCGTCCCCGAGCGGCTCGTCGGATACGGGCGGGCGTCGCAGGCGGTGAAGAAGGAGGTCGTGCTCTGCATCGACCAGTCGGGCTCGATGGCCGCCTCCGTCGTCTATGCGTCGGTGTTCGGCGCGGTCCTGGCTTCGATGCGCTCCATCGCCACCCGGCTCGTCGTCTTCGACACCGCGGTCGTCGACCTGACCGACCAGCTCGACGACCCCGTGGACGTCCTCTTCGGCACCCAGCTCGGCGGCGGGACCGACATCAACAGGGCGCTCGCGTACTGCCAGTCGCAGATCAGCCGGCCCGCGGACACCGTCGTCGTCCTGATCAGCGATCTGTACGAGGGCGGCATCCGCGACGAGATGCTCAAGCGGGTCGCGGCGATGAAGGCGTCCGGCGTGCAGTTCGTCACTCTGCTCGCGCTGTCCGACGAGGGCGCCCCGGCGTACGACCGTGAGCACGCGGCCGCCCTCGCGGCCCTGGGAGCGCCGGCGTTCGCGTGCACGCCCGACCTCTTCCCCGACGTCATGGCGGCGGCCATCGAGAAGCGGCCTCTGCCGATACCGGACGCGACCGCACCGGACATCACCGCACCGGACATGGCGATACCGGATATGGCGGCCCATCAGTAGCAGGCCATGACAAGGTGACCCATCGGTAACACCGGACTTGCGTCGCCCCCGGAGGCTCGTGCGAGCATCGGCCTTGCCCCGACCGAAAGAGAGCTCCTCCACCGTGGCTGCCGCAGCGCTTCGCCCCGCTGCCGTCCTGAGCGCGCTGCGCCGGACGGTGCCCGGGCCACGGGTGCTGCACGTGCTGCTCTTCCTCGGGGGATTGCTGACACTCGGTCTTCTCCTCGGCGCCCCGGCGCATGCGGCCGAATCGCCGACGGGCGCGACCGCGAAGGCCAGGGCCGATGCCGAACTCCCGTCCCGGAGCGTCACCGACGCCTCGCCGACCACCGTGCGGCGGCCCGCCGTCGCCTCCGGTGCCAGGACGGGAGTGAGTGGTACGACGGGCGGGACCGGAACGGCAGCTGGTTCGTCCGTGGGACCTGCTTCACCCGCCGCGCCCGCTTCTCCCGCGGACCGGCGGCATGCGGCCGCGGAGGAGTTCGCCGAGCAGCCGGTCGTCCGTGAAGTGCGGCGTGCTGTCGCCGAGTCCGCCCGGCTCGTCGAGGCGACCGGTGCCATGGGTGTCGTACCGGCCGGGGACTCGCTCCGCGAGATGAGCCTTCCGGTCACCGACAGCGCGATGCGGCTCGTCGGTTCCCTGCTGGGCGTCCTCACCGGCCCGCTTCCGCAGGGAGATCTGCCGGGACCCGGTGGCACCGGCGCCGTTCCGGACGAGCCGACGGTGACGCAGCCCGCGTCGCGGGACGCCGCGTACAGCGCCGCGCCCGACCCCGAATCCGCTGTCGACGGTGCGGGCCGTCCGGCGGACCACTCCGGTGCCGTCGCCGGCTGGCACGGCGCGCAGCCGGGCAGCGAGCAGGGCACCCGCGTCGGTGATGCTCGGCTCGGGTCCGTACAGGCACCGGCGCGCGCTCCCGCTCCGGGACCGTTCGACCCGTGCCGCTCCCTTTACGGCGTCGTCCCGCACTCGGGCGAGACCCACTCGCCCCGCGCGGGCGACCAGCAGGCGGCGACGCTCGCACACGAAGCGCCCGACGCCTTCACGTCCGGTCCCGTGTGCCCGGCGGCGGAGCCGCCGACGCGCGACAGGCCGCGCGACGTTCTCGAATTCCCCGGCTAGGGCAGGCCTTCCCCCGCCTCAGGACCTGCCACGCGGGGGTGGGCAGGTCTGCCCGCCACTCCGGAGTTTTTCGTCCCCTCCGGACCGCCGAACGAATTCGAAGGAACCGCCGAACATGCACAAGAACATCCGTCGTTCCATAGCCGTCGCCGCCACGGCCACCGGTATGTGGGCCCTCGGCACCGCCGCGGCCTCCGCCGACGAGCTGCCCGTCTCCCTGCCGCTGTCCACGCCGGACCAGGCGGCAGAGGCGTCCGACGCCGGCGACGTGCTCGCCGAGGTCGACACGGTCGCCGACAAGGCCGTCGCCGACGCCGAGCCGGCGAACCGGCTGCTCTCCGGTGGCGCTCGGGACGTCGTGTCCGACGTGACGTCCGAGGTCAGGGAGCAGGCCCGTCGGTCCGTCCACGACCAGGCCCGCCAGTACGTCGAGGGCGAGCTCCCCTCGTACGAGGCCCCATCCGTCCCCGAGGCCGGGCTGCCGCACGTCCAGGCCCCGTCCGTCGAGGCCCCGGCGGTCGACGCCGACATCGACTACCTCTTCGGTCCGCTGTCCGCGTTCGCCCACGAGCTGCACCAGGCCCCGGCGCAGGTCGAGGCGGGCGCACACTCCGCGGTCGCCGCTTCGGGTCCGATCGTGGACGAGACCTCCGCGGCTGTCCTGCCGCCCGTCGTCGCCACCGCCGTCGCCGGTGTTCAGCCGGTCGCGGCTCAGGCCGTCGGGGACGCGGGTGCTCTCGCGCAGGGCGTCGTCTCGGAGGTGCAGCCGTTCGCCGGTGGTGTGGTCTCCGGGGTGCAGCCGCTCGCGGGCGGCGTCGTCGGTGAGGTGCAGCCGTTCGCGGGCGACGTGGTGGGCCAGGTGCAGCCGTTCGCCGGTGGTGTGGTCTCCGAGGTGCAGCCGTTCGCGGGCGGCGTCGTCGGCGAGGTCCAGCCGTTCGCGGCCGGTGTGGTCGCCGAGGTGCAGCCCGTGATCGACACCCTGGTCGGGCACGTCCAGCCGGTCGCGCAAGGTGTCGACACCGCCGCAACCGGCCTTGCCTACGGCGTGACCGGCCGGATCGACCCGTTCGCCGCCGGTGTGGTGTCCGAGGTGAACCCGCTCGCAGCCGGTGTCGTGGGCCAGGTGGACCCGTTCGCCGCCGGTGTGGTGTCCGAGGTCCGGCCCTTCGCGGAGGGTATTGCGACGAACGTCACGGGCGACACCGCTCCGCTCGCCGGCAACGCCGTCGCCGGTGCGCAGGGCGTCGTCTCGGACGTGACCCCGAGCTACCTCCCGTACGGCATCTGAGCAGCGGCCCGGTCAGGCGCCGCCAGGGCGGCTGACCAGGCCTCGAGCACCAGGGCGGGGTGTCCCGTCGGTCCCGGGCGGCACCTCGCCGCCGGGGGCCGGGGCGCCCCGCCCGTCCCGTGCGCTCCTACCCACCGCACCCGCTCTGTGACCGTAATCACCGCTCAGGTGTGATCTGCGATTTAGGGGCGCACGTCCGGCGGGGATAACCTGCCAGGCGGACATGCCGCGCCCACGGACACCGTGTGTGCCTCCCTTGTGACAAGAGCAGTCACGTTGCCCTTCGCGGCACGCCCACGCAGACAACGAACCGCGATCATCAGAAAAGGGACGGACGCGCGTGGACCTGTTCGAGTACCAGGCGAGGGACCTCTTCGCCAAGCACGGTGTACCGGTGCTGGCCGGTGAAGTCATCGACACGCCTGAGGCGGCGCGCGAGGCCACCGAGCGGCTGGGCGGCAAGTCGGTCGTCAAGGCGCAGGTGAAGGTCGGCGGCCGCGGCAAGGCCGGCGGCGTGAAGCTGGCTGCCACTCCGGACGAGGCCGTCGCCCGCGCGACGGACATCCTCGGGATGGACATCAAGGGCCACACGGTCCACAAGGTGATGATCGCGGAGACCGCTCCGGAGATCGCCGAGGAGTACTACGTCTCGTACCTCCTCGACCGCACCAACCGCACCTTCCTGGCCATGGCCTCGGTCGAGGGCGGCATGGACATCGAGGAGGTCGCGGCCACCAAGCCCGAGGCCCTCGCGAAGGTCCCGGTCGACGCCAACGAGGGTGTCACCAAGGAGAAGGCCGCCGAGATCGTCGCCCAGGCGAAGTTCCCGGCCGAGGTCGCCGACCAGGTCGCCGACATCCTGGTGACCCTGTGGAAGACCTTCATCGCCGAGGACGCGCTCCTCGTCGAGGTCAACCCGCTGGCCAAGGTCGCCGACGGCCGTGTCATCGCGCTCGACGGCAAGGTGTCTCTCGACGAGAACGCCGACTTCCGTCAGCCGGAGCACGAGGCCCTCGAGGACAAGGCCGCAGCCAACCCGCTCGAGGCTGCCGCCAAGGCCAAGAACCTCAACTACGTCAAGCTCGACGGCGAGGTCGGCATCATCGGCAACGGCGCGGGTCTGGTCATGTCGACCCTCGACGTCGTCGCCTACGCCGGTGAGGCACACGGCGGCGTGAAGCCCGCCAACTTCCTCGACATCGGTGGCGGCGCGTCCGCCCAGGTGATGGCGAACGGCCTCGAGATCATCCTCGGCGACGAGGACGTCAAGTCCGTCTTCGTCAACGTCTTCGGCGGCATCACCGCCTGTGACGAGGTCGCCAACGGCATCGTCCAGGCCCTGGCCCTGCTCGCCGAAAAGGGCGAAGAGGTCACCAAGCCGCTCGTCGTCCGCCTCGACGGCAACAACGCGGAGCTGGGTCGCAAGATCCTCTCCGACGCCAACCACCCGCTGGTGCAGCGTGTGGACGCCATGGACGGAGCGGCCGACAAGGCCGCCGAGCTCGCCGCTGCTGCGAAGTAAGGGAAGAGGGATCGTAGAACCATGGCTATCTTCCTGAACAAGGACAGCAAGGTCATCGTCCAGGGCATGACCGGTGCCACGGGCATGAAGCACACCAAGCTCATGCTGGGCGACGGCACCAACATCGTCGGCGGTGTGAACCCGCGCAAGGCCGGCACGTCCGTCGACTTCGACGGCACCGAGGTCCCGGTCTTCGGCACCGTCGCCGAGGCGATGGAGAAGACGGGCGCCAACGTCTCCGTCCTCTTCGTGCCGCCCGCCTTCGCCAAGGCCGCCGTGGTCGAGGCCATCGACGCCGAGATCCCGCTGGCCGTCGTGATCACCGAGGGCATCGCCGTCCACGACTCCGCCGCCTTCTGGGCGTACGCCAAGTCCAAGGGCAACAAGACCCGCATCATCGGCCCGAACTGCCCCGGCCTCATCACGCCGGGCCAGTCCAACGCCGGCATCATCCCGGGCGACATCACCAAGCCCGGCCGCATCGGTCTCGTGTCCAAGTCCGGCACGCTGACCTACCAGATGATGTACGAGCTCCGTGACATCGGCTTCTCCTCCGCCGTCGGCATCGGTGGCGACCCGGTCATCGGCACGACGCACATCGACGCCCTCGCGGCGTTCGAGGCGGACCCCGACACCGACCTGATCGTCATGATCGGCGAGATCGGCGGCGACGCCGAGGAGCGTGCGGCCGACTTCATCAAGGCCAACGTCACCAAGCCGGTCGTCGGCTACGTCGCGGGCTTCACCGCGCCCGAGGGCAAGACCATGGGCCACGCCGGCGCCATCGTCTCCGGCTCCTCCGGCACCGCCCAGGCGAAGAAGGAGGCCCTCGAGGCCGCGGGCGTCAAGGTCGGCAAGACGCCGACCGAGACGGCCAAGCTGGCGCGAGCCATTCTCGCCGGCTGATCCTCGCCGACCGCTCCTTGCGCGGTATGCGTGAGGGACGCAGTACGCGTGTGGGCCCGCTCCCGGGTGACCGGGGCGGGCCCGCACGCGTATCCGCGCCTCGGCGCGGATCACCGCGGCTCAACGCAGCCGCGGTACGAGACGCTCGGGCCTGCCCGCCGTCTTCGCGCGCAGCGTGTCCTGCAGCTGCCTGACCTTGGGCGTCAGCACCGGCGGGCCGTGCTGCGGTCCCGGCACGTCCTCGACCCGCTGGGCCGGGGACATCGGCGGATCGTACTGCCGGGGTGCCGTGACCAGCGTGAACGCGGTCGCCGCCACGATCAGCGCGGTGGCCGTCACGACCGACCTCGTCCACAGCCCGGCCCGGCGCTCGCAGCTGCCGCGCACCGCGGGTGCCGGTGTCATGACGGGGGCGGGTTCGTTGCTCGTGATCTCCCACAGCCGGTTCTGCAGCACGCCCGCGTCCGCCAGTTCGGGGAGTCGCTCGGCCAGGGCCTCGCGCGCGTGCAGGAGGCGGCCGGCGGTGGCCGGGGTGCTCGCCTCCGTCTCCGCGGCGGTCTCGGGCAGATCCAGACCCAGGCCGTCATAGAGCAGCAGCGTGCGGCGGTACGCAGGGGGGAGTTCCTGCAACGCCTCGAGCACCTCGCGCCGGGGCGTCTCTTCGGGCGGTTCGTCGGGGTACCGGTGCACGGCGCGCAGCCGCATCCACGGGGACATGGCGCAGTCGTACGCGACGGCCCGCACCCAGCCGGCCGGGTCCCGGTCCACGGCAACCTCCGGCCAGCGCTGCCAGGCGATCTGGAAGGCGCGCTCCACCGCCTCCTGGGAGAGCAGGCGGCGGCCGGTCAGCAGGTATGCCTGGCGCACGAGGCCGGGAGCGGCGCTCGTGTACAGCTCGTCGAAGGCCTCCTCCGCGGTCGTCACGGGCCTGGCCGGGGCCGCGGCCGGCGGGCGGGGCGGCGGTTCCCCGTGCGGGGTGGCCGACGGTTTGGGGCGCGGCACCAGGGGCGGCGCGGGTTCCGGGCGCTCGGCCTCGAACGAGGCGAGCAGGCGTGAGTACACCTCGCGCTTGCGTCCCCTGGGGTTGGTGCGGCCCGTCTCCCAGGACCGGAGCGTCGCACGGGTGACACCGATCGTCGTCGCGACCTCGTCCTCGGTCAGGGCCAGGGCCTCCCGGAGCCTGCGCCGTGCCACGGGGGGCGGCAGGGGGGCGCCGGACGTGGCGCGGATGGTGCTTTCTCTCATGACGGGCTCCATGCGGCACTGCAATGGGCGAAAAAACACATAAACGTATCTTGTGCGACACATCGGCCATTGCCCCGTTACGCGGATAAAGCGCGTGTCGTTGGCAGCATGGCCGCGTGACCCAAGTGACCGAACAGAGCCCCCCGATGCCGAAAGCCGAGGTCGCCGTGCAGGGCGGCACGTCGGTCGCGCTGGTCGCGTCCTTCGTGCGCGGCGCGACGGCGGCAGGGCTCGGGCTCGGCCTGATCAGCGTGTTCGTCATGGTGATGTGGATCAGCTCGCCCTTTCCGGACAGCGGCCCCGCCGACGCGCTGCACGTGGCGGCGGCGCTGTGGCTGCTCGCGCACGGCACGGAACTCGTACGGGCGGACACGCTCTCCGGCGTTCCCGCACCGATGGGGATCGTGCCGCTGCTCTTCGTCGCCCTGCCCGCGTGGCTCGCACACCGGGCGGCACGCGACGCCCTGGAACCCGACGAGGGCAGGCCGAGGCCCTCCCCGTGGGGTGCGCCCACCATGGTGACCAGCGGCTACGTGATGGTCGGCGCACCCGTCGTGCTCTACGCCGCCGGTGGCTCCTTCGCCGCGGATCCGCTGAGTGCCCTGGTCCATCTGCCGCTGGTGACGCTCGCGGCGGCGGGATTCGGGGCCTGGACCGCGAGCGGCCGGCCCCTCGGCCCGCTCCCGGAGCGGACGCCGCAGTGGGTGCGGGTCGCCCTCGCCCGCACACGGGTGCGCGTCGCGCTCCGGTCCGCCGCCGCCGGGGCGCTGGCGCTGCTCGCCGGAGGTGCGGTGCTCGTGATCGTGTCCTCGGTCTGGCACGGGAAGGCGGTCCAGGAGTCGCTCCTGGGGCTCTCGGGGGAGTGGTCGGGACAGGCGGCGCTCGTGCTGCTGACGCTGGCTCTCGTACCGAACGCGGCGGTGTGGGCCGCGGCATACGGCCTCGGCCCCGGCTTCACCCTGGGTACGGGCGCGACCGCCACACCGCTCGCCCTGACCGGGTCGCCCGCGTTGCCCGAATTCCCCTTGCTGGCGGCGGTGCCGGCGCAGGGGCCGGGCACGCCACTGCACTGGGCGGCGACGGCGGTCCCGGTCGCCGCGGCCGTGGTGATCGCGTGGCTCACGGTGGGGACGGCGGCACCGCGGTACGGGGAGCGGGAGACGGCTTGGCGCCCCGGCGGGACCGCGCTCGCCGCGCTGCTCGGCTCGGTCGGCTGCGGGGTGGTGGTGGCGGTGCTCGCTGCGGCTTCCGGGGGACCGTTGGGCACCGGGCGCCTCGCCGAGTTCGGGCCGGTGTGGTGGCTGGCCGGCCCGGCGGCGCTGGTCTGGACGGCCGTCCTGGGGGTCCCGCTGGCCCTGGCCCTGCGGGCCTGGCGGCTGAGGTCGGGCCAGGGGTGGTGGCGCGGACTGCTGCGGCGCGAACGCGCGGAGGGGGAGAAGGCCGGGGCGGCTGCGGCAGTGAGCGTGGGCAAGCCCGGGCAGCCGTCGGACCCGGAGCTCGACGCGGAGGACGAGTTCGAGCCGTACGACTTCCGGCCGTTGGACACCTGGCCCGAACGCGAGCTTGGCGAGACCCGCTGGGCAGCGCTGAACGAGCCCTCGTCGAAGGAGCCCCCACCGAAGGAGCCCTCGGCGGGCCTCGGGGCGGGCCTGCCGCCGACGCCGGTGCCGACGCCCGAGGACGCCCCGGCGAAGCCGGACGAGCCCGCGCCCGAAGGTGCTGCCGAGGAACCTGACGAGCCGGCGCCCACCGACGTCCCCGCACCTCCGTACGCCCCCGCACCCGCGGACGCCCTCGCACCCGCGCCCGAAGGTGCTGCCGAGGAACCTGACGAGCCGGCGCCCGAAGGTGCTGCCGAGGAACCTGACGAGCCGGCGCCCGCCGACGCCCCCGCACCCGCGGACGCGGACACCCCCGTACTCGCGAGCGCCCCCGTGGACACCCCCGCACCCGCGTGCGCCAATGCCCCCGCCAATGCCCCCGCACCCCCGAACGCGCCTCAGGAGCCGGACGCGCCCCCGGCGGAAGCAGCGCCTTGACGCCGACGTCCTCCACCGTCGCCCGCTGCCCAGCGGCCTGCATGCGGAACGGGTGCGAAAGGATCATCCGCCGCTGCAGCAGGCGCGCCGTGTTGC
>NZ_JBEXRZ010000077.1:0-32743 GCF_040613325.1 Streptomyces sp. NPDC006283
CGTGGGGCATGTGTGTGTTCCTTCTGCGCACGGGCGCCGGATCCGCGTCGAAATGAGGGGCGTATTCAGGTCGTCCCCCCTGTCCAGCGGAGATGGCCGGTCGGGCCCTCCGCCCGGCACCGCTCGTCGAGCGGCCGTCGAGCGGACCCGGTCACGTGATGATGTCCCGCCGCCGCAGCCACGCCAGGCCCGCGGCCACCAGCGCCACCGACAATCCCAGCAGCACCAGCACCGGCGACCATGTCATCTCCGCGCCGGGCACCTTCGGCAGGTGGCCGAAGGGCGACAGATTCAACGCCGACTGCGGAAGGTCGAGCGCGGGGCCGATCCACCCGAGCGCCAGCGACAGTCCTGCCGCGCCCCACGCCGCCACCGCGGCCTTGGGCAGCGCCCCGTGCAGCAGGACCGCGAGCCCGCCCAGCGTCCACACCGCGGGCAACTGCACCAGGCAGGCGCCCAGGATCGGGCCCAGGTCCTTGCCGTGGCCGGCCCACAGGCCGAGGCCCGCGGCGGTCATGATCAGGGCGGCGCCTCCGAAGGCGAGCAGCAGGTGACCGGCCGCCCACCGCAGCCGCCCGACGGCCCCCGCGAGCACCGGCTCCGCTCGCTGCGAGGTCTCCTCGCCGTGCAGCCGGAGCACCGACGCCACCACGTACAGCGCGGCGATCATCCCGAACATGCCGACCATCGTGGCGAGGAAGGCATCGGTGAGGCCCGACCGGCCGCCCATCCGCTCGAAGATCGCTCTGGCCTGTTCGTTGTCGCCGACGAGATCGGCGGCACCCTCGACCATGCCGCCGAACACGACTCCCGCGAGCAGGAAGCCCAGGGTCCATCCGGCCACCGTGCCGCGCTGGAGCCGCAGGGCGAGGCCGCCCGCGCTCGCCAGCCTGCCCCGCGCGGGGCCGGGCCGTGCGGGCAGGAAGCTCATGCCGACGTCGCGCCGCCCGGTCAGTTCGTAGGCGATCAGCGCCTGGACGGTCACCGCCGCGGCGATCAGGAGCAGCACCCACCAGCGTTCGCCCGCGAAGGCACGCACGTTCTCCGCCCATCCGATCGGCGAGAGCCAGGTGAGGACGGACGAGCCGTCGTCGGTGCCCGCGTCGCCCGCCGCCCGCAGGGTGAAGGCGAACCCGAGAACCGCCGCTGTCATGCCCTTCGCGAGCCGGGCGCTCTCGGTGACCTGGGCGACGCCTGCGGCCGTCGTGGCGAAGACCATACCCGTGCCGCCGACGGCGAGTCCGAGCGCGAGAGCCCCGCCGGCGCCCTGGCCGGCGAGCCCGGCCGTGATGATCAGGGCGACGACGCTGTTGGCCACGACGGCGGTGAGCAGTGCCGCGGTCAGCGGCGCCCCGCGCCCCACCATGGCGGAGGAGAGCATCTCCTGACGGCCGGTCTCCTCTTCCTCGCGGGTGTGCCGTACGACGATGATCAGGCTCATCACGGCCGCGAGTGCCGCGGCGAAGGTGCCGAAGCGCCAGGCGACGAGGCCGCCGACCGAATCGCCGAACACCGGCCCGACGAGGGAGCGCATCGAGCTGTTGGCGGACATCGACGCGGCGACGTCCGCCCGCTGGGCGGCGGTGCCGTACAGGCTCTCGATCGTGCCGACGCCGCTCGCGACCATTCCGCCGACGACCAGGGCCCAGACGGGCAGCATGACGCGGTCGCGGCGCAGGGCGAGCCGGAACAGGGCTCCGGTGCCGGCGAGTTGCCGTTGTCCGGTGGCCCGCCCCACCGGCAGGGAGGCGACGGCGGTCATCGCGGCATCGCCTCTTGTGGTGCGTAGTGGCGCATGAACAGCTCCTCGAGGGTGGGCGGTGTGCTGGTCAGCGACCGCACTCCGGACTCGGTGAGCGAGCGCAGCACGGCGTCGAGCTTGTCGGTGTCGACCTGGAGCTTGACGCGCCCGCCCCGGACGTCGAGGTCGTGCACCCCGGCGAGCTTCGCCAGTCCGTCGGGGGGACCGGCGAGTTCGGCGATCACGCTGGTGCGCGTCAGATGCCGCAGTTCGGCGAGGGATCCGGTCTCGACCGTCTGTCCCTTGCGGATGATGCTGACCCGGTCGCAGAGGGACTCGACCTCGCTGAGGATGTGCGAGGACAGCAGGACGGTCCGTCCGCGGTCCCGCTCCTCGGCCACGCACCGCTGGAAGACCTCCTCCATCAACGGGTCGAGGCCGCTGGTCGGCTCGTCGAGGATCAGCAGGTCCACGTCCGAGGCGAAGGCGGCGACGAGGGCGACCTTCTGGCGGTTGCCCTTGGAGTACGTGCGCCCCTTCTTGGTGGGGTCGAGCTCGAACCGCTCGACGAGGTCCGCGCGCCGCCTTTGGTCGAGGCCGCCGCGGAGCCGCCCGTAGAGGTCGATGACCTCGCCGCCGGACAGGTTGCGCCACAGCGTGACGTCGCCCGGCACGTACGCGATGCGGCGGTGGAGTGCCACGGCGTCGCGCCAGGGGTCCTTGCCGAGCAGCTGGGCCGCGCCGGAATCGGCGCGCAGCAGGCCGAGGAGGACCCGGATGGTGGTCGACTTGCCGGCGCCGTTCGGTCCGAGGAAGCCGTGGACCTCACCGGTCTCGACCGTGAGGTCGAGGCCGTCCAGTGCGTGCGTCCGCCCGAAGGACTTGTGCAGTCCGGAGACGGTGATTGCCTTCGTCATGATTCTGAACGTACGCTCATTTTACAAACTTGTGAAGTTAAGGAAGCGTATAAACTCGTGGCGCCGGGTTCGACGAGGGAGACGATGACCGTATGAGCAACGAAGAGGCGGTGTCCCGCTTCGTGGAACGCTTCGCGTCCGAACTGACCGAGGCGGGCATGCAGCGCATGGCGGCCCGGGTCTTCGCGGCGCTCCTGGCGTCGGAGACGGCTTCGATGACATCGGCGGAGCTGGCCGAACAGCTCCAAATCAGCCCCGCCGCGGTCTCCGGCGCGGTGCGCTACCTGTCCCAGGTCGACATGGTCAGCCGTGAGCGCGAGCCGGGCTCACGCCGCGATCGCTACGTCCTGCACAACGAGCTCTGGTACGAGACCTTCGCCAACCGCGACAAGGTCCTCACCCGCTGGGAGAAGGTGCTGCGCGAAGGGGCGGACATGCTGGGGCCCGACACCGCCGCGGGCGCGCGGGCTGCCGAGACGGCGGAGTTCTTCGAGTTCGTACAGGAGGAGCTGCTGGGCATGCTGGAACGCTGGCGCGCACGCAAGGCCGCCGCGGGATCCGCCTCCTCCGGCTGAGGCGCCGGCCGGGGAGCACACCGGCCGGGCGCTCAGGCCCCCGCCTGCGCGACCGCTGTCGGCAGCGTCAGCCCCCACGCCCCCGCCCGCACCGTCCACGTCCGGGTGCGGACCGGGCCGGTGACATGCGCGTCGGCCCGGTAGCGGAAGTCCGGGCCGGACACCGTCACGGACAGCGCGCTCGCCCGCAGGGGCTGCGCTTCCGCCCCGTGACGCACGACGACCTCCGCACGGCCGCCGAGCCCGGCCCGTACCGTGACGTCCTCGACCGGCCGGTCGAGGTCGGCCAGCAGAACTCCGTCCGCCTCTACGCGCAGCCGGTGCGTGCGGATCTGCGGGACCCCGGGGGCGGGGCGCACCAGGGTGCGTACGAGGGAACGGGCGGCGCTCCACACCGTCGCCCCGTCGGCACCGGCCGTCGGGCGCGCCGCCGGGATCGCCAGGTCCCCGAGCACCACGCCGTCGCTCTCGTCCACCAGCAGATCCAGCCGCCGAGGGGTGCCTTCCAGCACGGCCCGGGCCGCCGCGACCGCCCCGACGGGGACACCGAGCGACTGCGCGAGCCGTACCGAGGCGCCTACGGGGACCAGCGCGAGCACCCCGTCGCCGAGCCAGCGGTCGCGGTGCAGCAGGGACACGGCCCGCAGCAGCGCCCGGTCGTCACCCACCACGACCGGCCGGCGCGAACCGCGCCGGGCGAGCGCCCGGGCAAATTCTTCCGGCCCCTGGGGAAGACAGATTTTCGCTTCGGACCCGCCACACAGCACATCTTTCGCGATGCGCACGGACTCGCCGTCCATTCGGCGGGCGACCGGGTCGATGACCACCAGCAGCTGGTCGTGATCCGACACCTCGGTCCTTCCTCGGGTAGCATCTTTGTGCAAGAGCCCCTTGCGCTATTGCGCCAGGGGCTTCGTCTATTCCGGGGCAACCTGTCCCAGGACTCAGGCACGGCTCCGGCCCCCTGACCTTGGTCTTGCCCCGCCCGGAAGGGGTGTACGCCTGTGCCCGCACTTGTGCTGCTCGGTGCTCAGTGGGGTGACGAAGGCAAGGGAAAGGCCACCGACCTGCTCGGTGGATCCGTGGACTATGTGGTGCGCTATCAGGGTGGCAACAACGCCGGCCACACGGTTGTCGTCGGCGACCAGAAGTATGCGCTGCATCTCCTCCCTTCCGGAATCCTCTCGCCCGGATGTACTCCGGTCATCGGCAACGGCGTCGTCGTGGACCCGGCGGTTCTGCTCTCCGAGCTGAGCGGGCTGAACGACCGCGGCGTCGACACGTCGAAGCTTCTGATCAGCGGTAACGCCCATTTGATCACCCCGTACAACGTCACCGTCGACAAGGTGACGGAACGGTTCCTCGGCAAGCGCAAGATCGGGACCACCGGCCGCGGCATCGGACCGACGTACGCCGACAAGATCAACCGCGTCGGCATCCGCGTCCAGGACCTCTACGACGAGTCGATCCTGATGCAGAAGGTCGAGGCGGCCCTCGACACCAAGAACCAGCTCCTCACCAAGGTCTTCAACCGTCGCGCCATCGAGACGGAGAAGATCGTCGAGGAGATGCTCCAGTACGCGGAGCAGATCAAGCCCTACGTCGCCGACACGACGCTGATCCTGAACAACGCCATCGACGAGGGCAAGGTCGTCCTCTTCGAGGGCGGCCAGGGCACGCTCCTGGACGTAGACCACGGCACGTACCCCTTCGTCACCTCCTCCAACCCGACCGCCGGCGGCGCCTGCACCGGCGCCGGTGTGGGTCCGACGAAGATCAGCCGGGTCATCGGCATCCTCAAGGCGTACACGACCCGCGTCGGCGCCGGACCGTTCCCGACGGAGCTCTTCGACGAGGACGGCGAGGCGCTGCGCCGCATCGGCGGCGAGCGTGGTGTGACCACCGGCCGCGACCGCCGCTGCGGCTGGTTCGACGCCGTCATCGCGCGTTACGCGACCCGGGTCAACGGCCTGACCGACTTCTTCCTCACCAAGCTGGACGTGCTGACCGGCTGGGAGCAGATCCCGGTCTGCGTCGCGTACGAGATCGACGGCAAGCGCGTCGAGGAGCTCCCGTACAGCCAGACCGACTTCCACCACGCGAAGCCGGTGTACGAGATGCTGCCGGGCTGGTCGGAGGACATCACCAAGGCGAAGACCTTCGCCGACCTGCCGAAGAACGCGCAGGCGTACGTGAAGGCGCTGGAGGAGATGTCGGGCGCCCCGATCTCGGCGATCGGCGTCGGCCCGGGCCGGACCGAGACGATCGAGATCAACTCGTTCCTGTAGGCCTGCCGGGCAGGACGGACATGGTGCGAGGCCCGGACGCCGGTCGGCGTCCGGGCCTTCGCGTCGGTTCCCGCCCGGGGGCCTCAGCCTGTGCGACATCCGGCTGACGGCGGCGGGCCAGGCCCGCAGTGCCCCCAACGGTGACAGCCGAGGTTCGCCGGCGTACGAGGCGGCAGGGGGCCTCTCCCTGCCATGTACACGGCTGGCTAGGCTGCGTGTTCCGAATGTTCACGCCGGCGCCGAGGCGGGAGCAGTACCGAGGCCGGTTCAGGGGCGAATACACATGGCGGATCGCCAGACGACCCAGTTGCTCGACAGCATGCGCCGGGGCATGCCGTTCGAGTTCACCACCAAGATGTCGATGACGAAGCGGCTCGCGACGCTGGTGTGCGTCGCCGAGCTTTTCGGCTATCGGTACGCCGGGGTCCGGCAGGAGATCTTCTCCATCAAGCTGGTCTTCACCCCCGACCCGAGCCCGCAGGCGCAGGCCCGTGCCGCGCAGTACTGGCCGTACGCACCCCGGATCCCCGAGATCCCGCAGCAGGTGCTGGAACTCAACAAGAAGCGGGTTCTGTTCGACCTGAGCAGCAAGGCCGCGCTGCTGAAGCGACTGCCGATCATCGGGATCGCGCTCCTGCTGGCGAGCCTGCGCCTGCTCGGCTCCCTGGGCGACAGTCCTGGCCTGGCTCTCGGCTACGTGTGCTTCCTGGCTGCGCTCGCCGGCCTCGGCGTCTGGATCAACTTCGCGCGACACAAGAGGGCCGCCGCACACCTCGAGGCCGCGGGTTTCGTACGTCACGAGTCCTCCCCCGGCCAGGTCTCCTTCCTCCCGCCCGGCAGCCTGCCGCCCGCACAGTGGCACGAGCCGCAGCAGTACGGGCCCGGCCGGCAGCACGGGTACGCCCAGCAGCCCTACGGCGGGCCGCAGCCTCCGTACCCGGCGCCGCAGCCCCAGCCGTACGCCCAGCAGCCCCAGCAGCCCCAGCCGTACGCCCAGCAGCCCCCGGCCCAGCCTCCGTACGTTCAGCAGCCCCCGGCCCAGCCTCCGTACGGCCACCAGCCCTACGGCGGTCAGCCGCCGCAGTGAGGCACGGCGGCGTCGGGTCGTGGTCGGCCCGTTGCCGTCCGGTCGGCATGCGTGCCGCGTGCGCGGCGGTAGTGGTGGCCTGATGAGCGCACCGCAGGTCGCGTCACCCGGGTGCCCAGCAAGCCCGTACGGCGCGAGGAGGACGGAACCATCGCCGTCGGCCTCTGGCTGCACCGCGAGGGTGTCTTCGACTCTGACGCAGCCCTGAGGCTGCCCCCCGCTGAGGCGGAGATCCTGCACGCGCAGCTCTGCTACCCGCTCGACGACGAGACCGCCACCCTGATCACGCCACCGAAGCAGCGCCCCGACTGCCGGAAGAGCATTCTCACGACACGTCGTCACTGACCTGCTGCGAGCTTCGCCTGCCCCGCACTCCGCGCCGTCGCTTCGGAGTGCGGGACCGCAGGCCTTGCGTGCCGCTGATCCCGGAGGGGCTCAACATCAGGGCGATTGCTACCACTGGTAGTATTGGAATCATGAGTGGTAGTAAAAAGTACTCGATCAGTCTCCCCGAGGACCTCGCGGAGACCGTGCGTATCCATGTCGGCCGTGGCGGCTTCTCCGCTTACGTGGCCGAAGCTCTGGAGCAGCGCGTGGCCATGGACAGGCTCCGTGAGATCGTCGCCGACTTCGAGTCCGACAACGACCCGCTTTCCCGTGACGAGGTTGAGGCGGCCCGTGCCCTGCTCCGCCATGACCGGCACAACTCGGGTGGAGCCGCGGCCTGATGCCCGGCACGCTGCTCCTGGACAGTGAGGGGCTGTCGAAGCTCTATCTGAAGGACCGTGCGGTCGTAGCCCTCGTCCAGGGTGCCTCGGAGGAAGGAATGCGAGTCGCCACGACCGCCATGACTACGCTCGAAGCGGACTACGAGCGCATCCACCCGGCCCGAATTCGGTGGGTCCTTTCACGGATCGACGTCCGAGACGTCACCAAGGACATCACGGACCATGCTGCCGTTCTGCTGCGCAGCCACCGCCTCCATGGGCACAAGTACGCGATCGACGCCGTCCTCGCCGTTGTTGCGCGCACCGCACCAGGACCGGTCACCGTCCTCACCTCGGACCCCGAGGACCTGAGTCTCCTCTGCGAGTCCGCCATTGAGGTCATCAAAGTCTGAGAGCGCTCGCCTCGTGGACGATTCAGCACACAGCCCGTGTGCCCCCTCGCCCTGACACACAAGGGACCCTCGTACGGTTCGCCGGCCCGGAGTGCCGTCAACTGAAAGCCGAGTTGGACGAATTGGGCGGTGGCAACCGTGCGGTACTCCGGTACGAACCGGCTCGCAGGGCAACAGGTTGATCCCGGCCGAGGACTATGGCGAGGCGGGGCCCGCAGCGCCGCCCCGTACTCCGCCCGCTGAGGTTCCGACGCACATCACAAGGGGAGGGGACCACCACCATGATGCAGCGGTTCACGAGAGGCGTGGCGACACTCGCCGGCCTCGTGCTTGCGGGCACCGGCCTGACCACCGTGAACGCCGCTCCGGCCGCCGCGAGTGCGTACGACTGCCCGGCGGGCTACTGGTGCGGCTGGACAGGCGAGAGCGCCACCGGCTCGATGTACAAGACGAACAAGAGTGTCGCGGACCTGGGCAGCTGGAACAACAAGATCCGCTCGCACGTCAACCGTACAAAGTCGATCGCCTGCGAATACGACGAAAAGGATTACGTGCCGTGGGGCGGCTACTTCCCCGCGGAGCCCGCCGACGCCGGTGAGTACAACGGAGACCCGAACCCGACGATCAGTTCGATCAAGTTGGTCCTCACCGAGCGCGAGTGCGGCCGGCCCGCCTACCCGCACTGGGTCGCCGAGACCTCTCCCAAAGCTCTGGGCTTCGGCGACATGAACGGCGACCGCAAGGCCGACATGATCACCCGCGACAAGGCCGGGCGGCTGTGGTTCACCCCGGGCGACGGCACCGGCCGGCTCATCGGCTCGGGGGGCTGGAACGGCATGAACGGCCTCACCCGGCACGGCGACTTCAACGGTGACGGCCGCGAGGACCTCATCGCGGCCAAGGCGTCCACCGGTGAGCTGTTCCTGTACCCGGGCACCGGCACCGGCTCCCTCGGCTCGCGCAAGCTCATAGGCCGCTTGGGCTGGAACGGTATGCGCTCCATCACCGCCTTCGGCGACCTGACGCGTGACGGACGATCCGACCTGATCGCGGTCAAGAAGAGCACGGGCGAGCTGTTCCTGTACCCGGGCACCTCCACCGGCAAGCTCGGCTCGCGCAAGCTCATAGGCCGCTCGGGCTGGAACTCCATGAACGCCCTCGTCGGCGTGGGTGACATGAACGGCGACGGCCGCCCCGACCTCTACGCGCGCAAGGCGTCCACCGGCGAGCTGTTCCTGTACCCGGGCACCTCCACCGGCACGCTCGGCGGACGAGTCCTGGTCGGTACCGGCGGCTGGAACACCAGGGCCAACCTCATCGCGGTCGGCGACTTCTCCGGCGACGGGATTCCCGACCTCGCCACCGTGACCAACGAGAAGTACGCGATCGACGGCTACTCGGGCCACCTCGGCTGGCTGGTCACCTACCAGGGGCGGGGCAACGGCCACCTGGCGGGTGGTGTACGCACCGACGGTGAGTGGTGGGGCCTCAACGGCTTCTGCTGAGCCCCGGCCGGCCTGGGGTGATCCGGAGGCGGACCTTGGGACGAAGGTGCGGGGTGGGGTCGGGTCGGGGGACAGCCCCCACTCCGCCACGCAGCCCGTCACAGCTCGACGAGCAGCGACTCCAGTCCCCGGATCACGAAGCCCGGCTTCCACCGCGGCTCGGCCGCGAGCCGCATCGTCGGGCATTCCCGCAGCAGTTCCCCGAACGAAGCGGCCAGTTCGATGCGGGCCAGCGGCGCGCCCAGGCAGTAGTGGATGCCCGCCCCGAAGATGACGTGCTGGTTGTCCGGGCGGGTCAGGTCGAGGGTGTCCGGGTGGGGGAAGCGGGCGGCGTCACGGTTCGCGGAGCCGAAGAGCAGGGCCAGTTCGGAGCCGCGCGGCACGACGGTCCCGTCGATCTCGATGTCGTCGAGCACCCAGCGCTCGAAGAGCTGGAGCGGGGTGTCGTACCGCATGAGCTCTTCCACAGCTGTGGACAGCAGCGAGTGGTCCGCCCGCAGCGCGGCCAGCTGCTCGGGGTGGCGGAAGAGGGTCCACCATCCGTTGGCGGTGGTGTTGACCGTCGCCTCGTGGCCCGCGTTCAGCAGCAGCACGCACGTGGAGATCATCTCCTGCTCGCTGAGCCGGTCCCCTTCGTCGTGTGCGGAGATCAGCGCCGAGATCAGGTCCTCCCCCGGCTCCGCCCGTCGCACCGTGATCAACCCGCGCAGGTAGGCGCTGAATTCGACGGACGCCCTCACCGCGCGCGCCGCCGTGTCCTGCGACGGATTCAGCTCGTACATCCCGCAGATGTCCGCCGACCACGGCCGCAGCAGATGACGGTCGGACCGGGGGATGCCCAGCATCTCGGCGATCACCTCGACCGGCAGCGGCTCGGCGACCTCGGCGAGCAGGTCCCCGCCGCCGGCCTTCTTGAAGTCGGCGACCAGTCCGGCCGCGATCCGTCGCACGACCGGCTCCAGCGCCTGCACGGTCCGGGGTGTGAACGCCTTCGTGACCAGCCGGCGGATACGGGTGTGGTCCGGCGCCTCGAGGTCCAGCAGCCCGTGGTCGTTGAGCGTGTGGAACGGCTCGTGCGCGGGCGGCGGGGGCGTACGCCCGAACTCCTCGTGGCTGAAGCGGTGCAGATACGTCCGCCCCAGCCGCCGGTCCCGCAGCAACGCCGACACGTCCGCGTGGTGCGGCACCAGCCACTGCCTCGTCGGCTCGAACCAGTGCACCCGCCCCCGCTCCCGCAGCTTCGCGAAAGCCGGATACGGATCGGCGACGAACGCCGGGGACCAGGGTTCGAAAGGCACGTCCATGCCGGGGACGGTAGCTCCGCTATCCGGGTGTGACCAGCCTCGCCTCGTACGCGAACACCGCCGCCTGGGTCCGGTCCCGGAGCCCGAGCTTCACCAGCACCCTGCTCACATGCGTCTTGATGGTCGACTCCGCGACCACCAGGTGCGAGGCGATCTCCGCGTTGGACAGGCCCTGCGCGATCAGCACCAGGACCTCCGTCTCGCGCTCGGTCAGGTCACCGATCTGCGTCATCGCTGCCGGCCGCGGGCTCTCGGAGAGCTTGGAGAACTCCGTGATCAGGCGGCGGGTCACCGTCGGCGCGAGCAGCGCCTCGCCGGCCGCGACCACCCGCACGCCGTCGGCGAGCTGCCGGGCGGAGGCGTCCTTCAGCAGGAACCCGGACGCCCCGGCGCGCAGCGCCTGGTACACGTACTCGTCGAGGTCGAAGGTGGTCAGCACCAGCACCTTCGCCTCGGCGTGCGCGGCGACGATCTCGCGGGTCGCCTCGATGCCGTTCAGCTCGGGCATGCGGATGTCCATCAGGACGACGTCGGGCGCCAGTTCCGCGACCTTGGTGACGGCCTCGCGGCCGTTGACGGCCTCGCCGATGACCTCGATGTCCGGCATGGCGTTCAGCAGGACCGAGAAGCCCTCGCGGACCATGATCTGGTCGTCGACGATGAGGACGCGGATCGTCATGAGGTCTCCTCGGTGGCGGCGGCCGGCTCGGTCATGGCGACGGGGATGAAGGCGGTGACCTCGTATCCGCCCTCCTCGGTGGCGGCGGCGGTCATCTCGCCGTTCAGCATCGTCACACGTTCCCGCATGCCGGTGATCCCGTGACCCGCGCCGGGCGAGGGTTTGACCAGTCCTCGTGGCGCGGTGTTGACGATCCGCAGGCCGAGGCCGCCGAGCACGTAGGAGATCTCGACCTTGGCGGTGGAGCCCGGCGCATGGCGCAGTGCGTTGCTGAGCGCCTCCTGGATGATCCGGTATGCCGAGAGCTCGACGCCCTGGGGCAGCGCACGGACCGCGCCGGTGATCGTCTTCTCCGTCTGCAGACCGGCCTCGCGGACGTTGGAGAGCAGATTGTCGAGGTCGGCGAGGACCGGCTGCGGTGCGTCGGGGGCCTCGTAGTCCTCCGCGCGTACGACGCCGAGGATGCGGCGCAGCTCGGTCAGCGCGGCGACCGCGTTCTCGCGGATCGTGGCGAACGCCTTCTCCAGCTCCTCCGGCGGGTTCTCCACGCGGTAGGGGGCTGCCTCGGCCTGGATGGCGACGACCGACATGTGGTGGGCGACCACGTCGTGCAGCTCGCGGGCGATGGTGGTGCGCTCCTCCAGCAGCGTGCGCCTGTCCCGCTCGGTGGCGGTGACGGTCTGCTGGGCGGCGACTTCCTGCTTCGCTTCGCGGCGGACCAGGAACATGCTCACGATCAGCAGGCCGACCGCGGAGGTGAAGAGCATCCCGGGCACGACGGAGCCGTAGCCGCGCTGGACCACCGTGTCGGCGAGCACCCCGTAGGCGGCGGTGATGAACCACATCCACGCCGCCGTACGGGGCCGGGTCCGCAGGGCGACGACGATCACCACGGTGAGATGGGAGAGGAACCCGGCAGGTGCCCAGGGCCAGTCGCCGTACGAGGCGATCGCGGCCACGAACGGTGCGCTCACGATCGACACCCACCAGGCGCCGACCGGCCTGACCAGCGTCATCACGACAGCACCCGCCGGCACGAAGCCGCCGAACAGCATCGACAGGCCGCCCTCGTCGTCCGTGTACGCGATGACCACCGTGAGGAAGGCGATGAACAGGACCACGGCGTGCGGCAGCCACACGGCCGCCCGGCGTATGCGCTCGCCCGGCAGCCGGCGGACCACCGGCCCGTCGGCGCGCAGCGGCGGCAGCGGCCGGTAGGCGAAGGCGTCGTGGAAGAGGTCCTGGCGGAGGCCGCTGAGCGCCCCTTGGGCCAGGTCGTATTCGGGGCTGCGGGTCTTCTCGGTCACGTGTCGAAGGTACGGGGCGCGGGGGAGACGGTCGTCAGCATCGATGCGGATCCTGCGGCATCCGTCCTGAGTACTACCTGGTGGGGCCGGGGTTTCAGTAGCCGGCCGGGCGGACGAGGCCCGTCTCGTACGCGAAGACGGCGGCCTGGGTGCGGTCCCTGAGCCCCAGCTTCACCAGCACCCTGCTCACATGCGTCTTCACGGTCTGCTCCGCGACCACCAGCGTGCTCGCTATCTCCGCGTTCGACAGGCCCTGCGCGATCAGCGCGAGCACTTCCGTCTCCCGCTCCGTCAGAGCACCGATCCGCTCCTTGAGCGGCGCTCGCGGGGCGCCGGTCGTGCGGGAGAACTCCGCGATCAGCCGCTTGGTGATGTTCGGTGAGAGCAGTGCGTCCCCGCCGGCGACGACCCGGACGGCGTGCGCCAGTTCGTCCGCCGACGCGTCCTTCAGCAGGAAGCCGGACGCCCCGGCGCGCAGCGCCTCGTAGACATACTCGTCGAGGTCGAAGGTGGTCAGCACCAGCACCTTCACGTCGGGCAGGCCGGCGGTGATGCGCCCGGTGGCCTCGATGCCGCCGAGTTCGGGCATCCGGATGTCCATCAGGACGACGTCGGGCAGTGTCCGGGCGACCTGGTCGACGGCGTCGAGCCCGTCGACGGCCTGGCCGACGACCTCGATGTCGGGCTCCGCGTTCAGCAGGACGGTGAAGCCCTGGCGGACCATCATCTGGTCGTCGGCTATCAGTACCCGGATCGTCATGTCTGCTGCTCCGTGGGGAGAAGGGCGGTCACTTCGTACCCGCCGTCGGGTGTGGGGCCGGTGGCGAGGTCGCCCCCCAGCATGGCGGCTCGCTCACGCATCCCGAGCAGCCCGTGCCCGGTGCCCGGTGACGGCGGCGCGGCTGTGCGCGGCGCGGTGTTGGTGACCCGGACGCGCAGCCCGGGTCCGCTGTGGGCGAGCTCTATCCGTACGGACGCGCCAGGGGCGTGGCGGATCGCGTTGCTCAGCGCCTCCTGCACGATCCGGTACGCCGACAGTTCGACGCCCGGCGTCAGCGGCTCCTGCCGGCCGGTCCTGTCGTATCGGACGGACAGGCCGGCGGCTCGCGCGTTCTCGATGAGGGTGCCGAGGCGGGAGAGCGTGGGCAGCGGCGCGTGCGGCGCGGCCTCCGCCGCCTCCGGATTCTCGGACCGCAGGACGCCGAGCACCCGGCGGAGTTCGGTCAGCGCGTCCAGCGCGTTCTGCCGGATGCCCGCGAGGTTCTCCTTCAGCTCCTCGGTCGGCGCCTCGACCAGGTGCGGAGCGACCTGCGCCTGGATCGAGATCACCGACATGTGGTGGGCGACGACGTCGTGCAGTTCACGGGCGATCCGGCTGCGCTCCTCCAGGACGGTGCGGCGGGTGCGCTCCTCCGCGGTGAGCACCTCCTGCTCGACGAGCCGGCCGCGCGCCACCCGCCTCCCCCGCAGAGCCGAGCCGAGCACGACGGCGACGGCGAAGAGCACGGAGGAGAGCACCACCGACGAGGTGTGCGGGTGGTCGCCCGACACCCACTCGACGACGAGTCCCGTCGCCACGCTGAACAGCAGCGTCTCGGCCGAGACCCGTGCCCGCACCCGCAGGGCGACCAGGAACAGGACCACCGCGTGCGCGAGCATCCCGGTGAAGGGCCAGGGCCAGGGGCCGTTCGAGCCGAACTGGTAGAGCATGCCGGATTCGTACGTCTTCGCGGACTCCGCGCCGACGACGGCGACCACGAGCGACAGCCACCAGGCGGGCACCGGCCGGAACATGGCCAGCAGCACGGAGCATCCCATGGCGACCGCGAGCGGGATGCCCGCCTCCGGACCCATGTGGTGACTGTGGATGAGCTGGTCGGCCTGCGCGACGGTGAGGACCCACGCGATGCAGAAGACCAGCACGTGCGGCAGCCGGCACAGCAGGCGCGGACCTCTCGTCGGCGGCAGCGGATCGCGCGCCGCCGTCCACAGGTCGTCGCGGAGGGCGCGCCCGACGCGCAGCAGCGCCTCGACGACCGCAGCACGCATCCCCACCCCGGAAACCTCAAGCATGGGCGGCACTCTTCCTTGTCGGTGGCACGTCGCGCATCCCTGTTGCCCGGCGGGAGGGCCGGTGCTCGTACGTGCGGAACGCCGCCCAGCACACCGCGAGCACGACGGCGAACACCGGCAGCCAGGCCAGCCGGGCGGCCACCCACACCGGACCGTCGGGGACGGTGTGCAGGCCGGGCAGCGCCGTTCCGGCGAGCAGCCCGGTGGCCGTGACGGCCATCAACGCCGTCTGGTGCCACAGGAAGACCGTCATCGCCGACAGGTTCACCAGGGCGGTGGCCGCCCAGAGCGCCGGTCGCGCCATCGCCCTGCGCAGCGGCCGGAGCAGCAGCAGCGCGGCTCCGCACTGGGCCAGGCCGAAGGTAACTGCCGCGAGCGTCGGCGGGTTGAGGTTGGAGACGGCCGCGCCGGGGACGCCCACCATGGACGCGGGATACCCGGCCCACAGCACGAGGCAGGCGCTCGCTCCGGCGCCGGTGACGAGCAGCGCCCAGCCCGTCGCACGGCCGCACAGTTCGCCGCGCGCCCACGCGGCGCCGAGGCAGTACGGAACGAGCCACCCCGCGGCGAGGTTGACCCATCCCAGAGCGTCGGGGGCGCCGAACCCGAAACGGAACAGATCGACATGCAGGACCACCGCCGTCGGCCACAGCGGGTGGAGCCGGGCGACCAGCGGCGTCGCGGCGGTGAGCAGGGCGAAGACGAGCAGGAACCACAGCGGTGACAGGACCAGCGTCAGCAGGGTGTGCAGCGTTTCCAGGGACGTCCCGCCGACGAGCATCGCGCCCGCTGCGACGGTCCACAGGACGAGGACGGCCGCCACGGGCCCAAAGAGCCGGCCGAGACGGGCGGCCAGCCACCGGCCGTGGGTCGTCCCGCGGGCCCGCGCACCGGTGTGGCTGCGGGCGGCGACGTAGCCGCCGACGAGGAAGAAGACGGCCAGGGTCTGGAACACCCAGGAGACCGGGGCGAGCAGGGGCATGTGGGCGAGGGGGCTCGTCCCGTGCAGCGTGCCGCCGTCGGTGACGAGGGCGGTGACCAGCCAGTGCCCCAGGACGACGCCGAGGATGGCGAACGCCCGCAGGGCGTCGAGGGCCCGGTCCCGTCCGGGCGGTGTGGCGGCGCCGACGCGGCGCACCAGCTCACGCACCGGACACCTGGCCGGTGCGGCCCGCGGCGATGAGCGCGAGGTTGCCGAGTGAGACGGTTCCGGGCCTGAGGTAGTCGCTGTGTCCTCCGTCGCCGGCGTCGAAGACGCGGGCGCCGAAGCCGTCGGACACCGGGTCCGTACCGAACCCGATGGCCGTGCCGAGGAGTTCGAGGCGGACGTGTGGCACGTCCGCTATCCAGTCGCCCCTTCCGCGGCCGGCCCAGACAGTCGCGCGGGTGCGCAGTTCGCCGGCACGGGCCGCGCCCGTCCCGGGGCTGCCGTAGAGGGCGATGTCGGCGGCGTCGAGTCCGTGGGCGGCGCGGGCGCACACGACGGAACCGTAGGAGTGGCAGAGCAGCGACAGTCCGGCGTGCGGCCGCGCGTTCTTCATTTCCCTGGCGAACGCCCGCAGTTGCCCGGCGGCGTCGTCGGCGCGGCCGGTGGTGAGCACATCGGTGCTGACGGTCCCCGGCGTGGCGTAGCCGAGCCAGGCGACCACGGCCGTGCGCCCTCCGCCCGCCGCCCTGGTGGCGTCGAGCAGCGCCACGGCCCCGGCGCGGAAGCGTTCGTAGGTGTCGAGGTTCGTGTCGGAGCCCGGGACCAGTAAGGCGATGCGGTCGGCGTGGGCCAGGTCGCCGAACACCTCGGCGGTACGGCCGCCGTCGCGGCCGTCGAACGTCAGGAACTGCCGCTCGCCCGCCGCCATGACGTCCAGCGAGGCAGCCCGCCGCCGGTCACCGTGCTCGGCGGCCACCCGTGCGGCCTCCCGGATGTTGACCCGGTTGGCTTCGAAACGCGTTTGCAGAAAGGGGAGTTCGTCCGCGTCGAGCGGGCCGAGGGCGGCGGGTGGCGGCGCCGGTACGGCGGAGGGCTTGGCGGCGGCCGAGACCGGGAAGACCACGGCAGCGGTGACGAGCGCGGCGAGCAGGGTGCGCCGAAGGCGGGACGCCATGAGGTTCCTTCCGGTCCGGATCGCTGTGTCAGGACCAGAAGTTACGAAGCGGCGCCGGTCGTCGGCGTCCCGCTGAGGAGCGCTCCTTCTTAGTAGCTCTCAGGTATGACGGGTAGGGCGGCCGGGACCCCTCACGCGGCGGGCGCGGGGACGCGACCGGCGGGTTCAGGGGCGCGGGGACGCGACCGGCCGGGATCGGGGCGCCTCGGTGGCGTGGCTGTCGTCGTCCGGTGACGTCACCGGTCCGGGCAGTCTTCCACCGCGATCTCCGCCACGGCCGCGTCCCGCACCTGCTCGAGGTCGGCGACGTACGGCGGCGTGTCGGGCCGGGGCGTGCAGAAGGTGACGTGGGCCGTCAGGAGGTCGTCGTCCGTGCCGCCGAGGGACAGGGAGAGGTATGCCAGGACCTGTTGGTCGCCGAATTCCTTCTCCGCCGACCGGAGGCAGGCGCCGATGTACGCCAGGGACCTCCGCAGCAGCACCTCGGCACGATCCTTCCCGGCGCCCGCGGGGAGGTCCCAGTCGGTCATGCCGCGTCCGTTGACCGTGGTTTCCTCCGCGAGCCGGTCGAAGTAGGACCGGTCCTCGTCGGGGCGGAGGTCGGTGAGCACGCGGGCGCCGCTCCCGGTCAGGGACCACCCCCGCTCCACGACCTCGCGGAACATCGGCGGAATGTCCCGCACCGACAGGCCGGTGAGGTCGGCGTCCGCCAAGAGGTCCGCCATCTGCTGGTTGCTGCGCACGTCTATCCCTCGCCGAGTGCGGCGAGCCCCTTCCTGATTCCGGCGATGAAGCCGGGGTTGTTGCCGACGGCCTTCTCGATGCTGCGCGGAAGCCCGTCGAAGTTGCCGGTCTCGAAGTTGTACTGGTACTTCGCGCCCTTGTTGCTCTGGTCCTGGAAGTGCAGCTGTCCCGGTCGTTCGCCCGGGTTCGGATTCTCCACGTCGATCCGGTACGGCCCATGGTTCCACAGCGTCTTGCTGGTGATCTGCGTGCCGTTCGCGCCGATCATCCCCGGGCCGTCCGGGTCCTTGATCCCGTAGAGCTCGCGGTTCTCCTTGATGCGGCGCTCGACCACGTCCGGGTGGTACGGGTCCTTCTCGAACCCCGGCGAGGAGGTGTACCCCTCCCGCAGCGGGTCGTAGGGGGCGAGCCCCAGCGGGTCCGCCCAGGTGTGCGGATTGTGGACGTAGGCCGACGGGTTGGGTCCCGGAGCCAGGCCGAGGGGGTCCTGGCTGAGGTAGTGGGCGGTCTGCGGGTCGTAGTGGCGGTGCAGGTTGTAGTGAAGGCCGGTCTCGGGGTCGTAGTACTGGCCCGGGAACCGCAGTGGCGTGTAGGTGACGCTTCCCGACGGCCAGGCGGTCTGGCCCCACAGCGTCGTACGGGTACGCCAGGCGACGTCACCGGACTCGGAGACGAGTTCGGTAGGTGTTCCGACGAGGTCCGTGGCGATGGCGAAGAACCGTTCGTCGAAGGCCTGCTGCGACGCGTCCGCGCCGAGCACACGCTCCGTCTGTGCCAGCGGCTGAAGCCCCCGGTGGTCCCAGGTCAGGGTCACCGGCCGGGGCAGTTCGGCGGCCGTGGTGGTCTGTTCGCACAGGGTCGTGCCGTCCCAGGTGAACAGCACCTCTTCGGCGACGGTCTCGCCGTCCGCGGCCAGGCGCTGCTTCGCGGTGCGCCGGCCCAGCGGGTCGTACCGGTAGCGCCAGCGCGTCCCGTCGGGGGTGACGACCGCGGTGAGGCGGTCCTCGGCGTCCCAGGTGTAGCGCCAGGTGTCGGGCTTGCGGGAGAGGCGGGTCTTCTGCCGCAGGGTGGTGCGGCCACCGCCGTCGTGCTCGTACCGCACGCCTCCGGCGCGGGTGAGAGAGGTGCCGTTGTAGCTGCGGGGACCGGTCGCCTCGTGGCCGGGGTGCGAGGCGGGCCAGGACGCCGCCGTCTGGTTGCCGGCGGCGTCGTAGACGTACGACTCCGTCCAGCCCTCGGCGGTCACCGCCGTCACCCGGCCCACCGGGTCGAGGTCGAATCGGAAGTTGCCCCGCAGGGCGTCGTCGAGGGCGGTGAGATGCCCGTCGGCACGGTAGGTGTAGGCCCGGTGGTTGACGGTGCGGTCGCCGCTGACGAGGTGCTGGGTGGTCAGGCGGCCGGCCCCGTCCCTGCCAGACACCAGAGCGAGGGTGTCGCCGAAGGTCCGCAGCCGTTCGCGTCCCGCCGAGTCGTGCGCAAAGGTGACGCGGTGCTCGCCGCTGGTCAGGTGGGTGGGGCGGCCTGCCGCGTCGTGGCCGTAGGAGGTGGCCAGGCCCGTGGGGGTGACGCGGCGGACTCTGCGGCCCGCGGCGTCGTAGGCGTAGGTGGTGGTCCGGCCCTCGACGGTCTCGGCCTTGAGCAGACCGCGGCGGTCGTAGTGCCTGATCAGGTCGCCGTCCGCGCCGGTGGCCTCCAGCAGCCGGCCCGTGGCGTCGTACACGTAGTCGGTGACGGCTCCCGCCGCGTCCTTGCGGACCACCTGACCGAGCGGCCCCCGGCGGTAGCCGACGGACACGCCGAGCGCGTCGGTGCGGGCCGTGACCTGTCCGGCGGCGTCGGTCGTGTAGCGGACGGTACGCCCGTCGAAATCGGTCTCGGCCACGAGCCGGCCGGCCGCGTCGTACGTGTAGGACCAGGTGTGTCCCTGCGGGCCGGTGACCCGGGTCAGGCGCAGTGCGGCGTCGTGCTCGAACTCGTGACGCACCCCGTCCGGCCCGGTGCGGGCGGCGAGCAGGTCGAAGTGCGTGTACTCGAAGCGGGTCGTCAGGCGGGATGCGTCGGTGTGCGCGGTGCAGTTGCCTTCACCGTCGTACGTCCAGGTCTCGGCGCTCCCGTCGGGGCCGACACGCCTGGCCAGTTCGCCGTCGGCGGTCCACTCGAGGGTGGTCACCGCGCCGAGCGGATCGGTGATGCGTACGAGCCTGCCGAAGGCGTCCCGGTCCCAGCGTGTGGTCCCGCCGAGCGGGTCGGTGACCTCCACGGGCATGCCTGCGGGATCGCAGCGGAAGGTGGTGACGGCGCCGAGCGCGTCGGTGGAGGAGACCAGGTGACCGTGGCTGTCGTGGACGTACCTCGTGGTGTGCCCGGCGGGGTCGGTGACCCAGGTGGGATTGCCCCGTTCGTCGAACTGCCGCTGCCAGCGCGCGCCGTCCGCGTCGATGAACTCCACCGGCAGGCCGCGTTCGTCGCGGACGGCTCGGACCCGGCTGCCGTCGGCGCGGACGATGGTGAGCAGACGGCCCGCCTCGTCGTACGTGTAGCCGGTCGTGCGGCCGAGGGCGTCGGTCCGGCTGAGCTGGTTGCCGTGCCTGTCATAGGTGTAGCGGGTGGTGTTCCCGGCCGGGTCGGTGGTGGCCACCACCCGGCAGGCGCCGTCGATCAGATGACGGGTCGTGCGGCCGTCGGCGGTGGTCAGTGTGGTGGCCCGGTGCCCGGTGGCCGGGTCGGGGAGGCCGTAGGAAAGGGTGAGTTGGAGATGTCCGGCCTGGCCGCCCTCTCCGATGACCCGGTCGTGCTCGTCGTAGACGTAGTCGTAGCGGCTGTCGTTGGAGTCGATCCAGGCGGTGATCCGGTGGCGGTCGTCGTACTCGAAGGCGAGGGTGGCTCCGGAGGGCTTGGTGACACTGGTGAGGTTGCCGTCCGTGTAGCCGTAGCGGACGACGGGCTCAGCGGTCCCGTCGGGAAGCCGCAGGGACAGGCCCGTCACCCGGCCGTCGGCCGCTTCGACGTCCAGGTGGTACCCCGCGGAGTGGACGAGGGCGAGCGGCGTGCCGTCGCCGGTGCGGTCGACGGTGACGGTGTGCCCGTTGCGGTCGCTGATCCGCTCCAGCCAGGCGTCCCCGTCACCGCCCGGCTCCGCGCCGAGGGGTGCGGTGAAGTGGCGTGTCAGGCCGCTCCCCGGGTCGGTGAGCGTGTAGTCGCCGCTCTCCTCGCGGGTCAGCGACCGGCGCACGGGGCCGGACTCGGCGAGGGTGGGCACGCCCGGGACGGGATGCGGGTAGGTGAGCAGCAGGCCGTCCTCGGTGACGTGAACGACACCGCGCGCGTCGATCTCCAGGCGTTCGTCAACGGTGGAGGACCAGGACGGTCCGAAATGCCGGCCGCAGGTGTAGCCGGACTCGGTGCGGCGGGTGAAGGCCAGCGGCAGCGTGCCGGGGAGCACGACGTCCGTGTGCGGGAGGAACATCCGGCCGGAGGCGAGGTCCACCGGGTCGGTCTCGCCGGAGTGGCGCCCGCCGTCCGGCCGGTTGTGGGTGCCGTTCGGTGCGTCGTCGATCAGCCTGCGCGCCCGGTTGGCGTCCGAGGCCAGGTCCGCCGCCTCGGCGGCGACGCGCACCCCCTTCACGCCGGCCCCGGCGCCGCCGGTGGCGGCGGTCAGCAGCAGGTCCGGCACGAGCCGGCCGAAGCCCTCCGCGGGGTCCTTCATGAAGTTGTCGAGCATCTGCTTGCCCGTGCCCCACGGGTCGTTGGCGACCAGCACCAGGCCGGAAGCCAGACTGTTGAGGCTGGTCGCGTACTCGGCGGGGTGTGTGATGTTGTACGGGTCGGTGGGGTTGACGCTGCGGACGAAGGTGACCAGGCCCGCCGTGCCCTTGATGATGCCGGCCCCGAAGTGGGTCTGCATCACCTGGAGTTCCTCCAGGCCGTCCATCGCCTGCTCGCCGTACGAGGGTTTCGGCGGGGCGGCGTCCCTGGCCGCCTGCACCGCCGTACGCGCGGTCTCCGCGGCCGCGTTGCGCTGCTTGCGCGCCTCGGCGAGGATCTCCTGCGCCTCCTCCATCTGCGCCTTGCCCGGGTCGCTGAACGCGCCCGGCTTCGGCGGCAGGGTGGACGGGTTACGCTCGTCCGCCGGCTGGGCGTTGTAGCGGTCGGCGGCCGTGTTGTAGTCGTCGACCTTCTTGTTGTGCGCCTCCAGCGCGTCGGACGAGGACTTGGTGCCCGCCTTCCACTTGTCGATGGCGGTCTGCGCCTGCCCCTGCGCCCACTCCACCGTGGAGGCGAAGCTCGCGAGAGCCTCCGCCGCCTTCCCGAAGGCGTCCGCGCCCTTGAACCACTTGGGCGGCTCGATCGACACCGTCTCGCGGAACGCGTCCGCCGCCTCGCCCTTGATCACGGACGAGTCGAGGCCCTTGAGCCCCTGGCCGACCAGGTCGAACGACTTCTCGAGGTCCCGCAGGTGCGAGGCGGTGGACCGCAGCTTGGACGGGCTGCCGTAGACCAGTTTCGTCTTGTCCTCGGTCTGCCCGAGGTCCATCTCGTCGACCTCGGCGCCCATCCGGTTGGCCAGCGAACGGGACTGCTCGCGCACCCAGTCGGCGCCGGACTCCCAGCCGACGTCCTCGAGACGGTCGGCGGTCCAGTTCCCCGCGTCCTCGACGCGGTTGCCGGCCCACTCGACGCCGTCCTCGACCGCGTCCTCGACCACGTCCGGCGTGATGTCGCTGACGAAATCCCCGATGCCCACGGCTCAGTTCCCCCCGTTGCCCGGCTGCTGCTGTGCTGCCCGCTCCTCCGGTGAAGGGCCGAAGGTGTCGTCCACCGCGCGGTCGAACGCCCCTTGGTCCACGCCGAGCATCTCGTTCAGGATCCGGGACTGACGGCCGCCGTTCCCCTCCGTGAGCACGGCCCGGCCGGTGTCCTTCCAGGTCTGTCCGATCTCGTCGCCCGCCCGCTGGAACGACTCGGGGCTCCAGTCCGGGTTCAGATAGTCAGGCGTGAAGACATCGCCCCAGTTCTGCTTGACGATGTCCTCCTCGGAGGCGTGCGGATTGCCGACCGCGGCGTTGACGGCGATCTTGAAGGTGCCCTCGATGTACTGCTCCTCCTCCCAGAGCATGCCGGCGGAGAGCCCCAGCGTCGCCGCGATGACGTTGGCGTCCTGGATGAGCGCCCGCACGCCCCATTCCCAGCGCTCGCAGTAGTCCTCGAAGTCGACCGACAGGCCGTGGTGCCCGGCTTCCATCCCGGTCATCGCCATGTCCGAGAAGCCCTTGCCGAGGACCGCCCCGGTGCCCGTGCCGATGTCCCTCAACTCGGCCATGGCAGAGCGCATGCCGCTGGTGATGCGCTGCACGCTCTGCGGATCGAGCCGCAGGTCCTCCGCGCCGCCCATCAGGCACCGGCCTCCCCGGTCTGCACGTCCACGGCGACCGCGTCCGGCACGATGCCCCTGACCGGCGGGAAGGCCATCGCCCCGTCCGAATCGGCGATGTCGACCGCCACGCCCGCGGGCACCCCCATCGCCGGCACGATCTCGTCGAGCAGCCGCGCCCCTCGGATCTCGGCGAACTCCCAGGAACGGCCGGTCTCCCGCCCGTCACCGGTGTCCCGCGCGCGGGCGAACCGCGCCAGGGCGGCCTCGTCGGTGAAGGCGCAGATCCAGCGCACCCCGCCGAGTTCCGCGGTCCACAGGCCGCCCGCCTCGACGGGCACCAGCACAAGGGCGCGCCTCAACTCGCCCACCAGCTCCCGAGGGTCGCCCGAGCCGTCCCGCCGCTCGGCGATCCGCTCGGCGAGTTCCGTGCCGTCGCTCACCCGAGACTCCTCCCAGATCGTGCCGGCTTCCGCTCTGCCTTCGTCGGACACCACGCACGAGTATGGCCCGGCGGTTCCGGGACGGGGAGGTCCTCGGCAGCCGCCGGGCCGCGGTCGGGGCGGGTGGGGCACAACCCTTGAAGTCCTGCCCCGCCCTTTCGGTCAGGCCCGGAAGGTGTCCGCGTGCTCCTCGGCCCACTGGGTGAAGGTGCGCGCCGGACGGCCCGTGACCTTCTCGACGGTGTCGACCACGGTGCGTCCTTCGACGGGCGTGTTGCCGTAGACGTCCAGCAGGAACCCGATGACCTCCTCGGACTGGCCCGCGGCCTTCCACTGGGCGACCGCCTGCTCCTCGCTCAGCTCCACCAGCCGGATCTTCCGGCCGCGGGCGGCGGCGATCGTGTCCACCTTGTCCTCGACGGTCAGCACCTGCGGCCCGGTGATCACGTACTCCCGGCCGCCGTGCCCGTCCTCGGTGAGGGCGACCGCCGCGACGGCGCCGATGTCGGCCTCGTGGACCATGGCGCTGAGCCTGCCGACGAATGGTTCGCGCACTTCGCCGTCGGCACGGATGCCCTGTCCCCATTCAAGGGCGTTGGCCATGAACTCGACGGGCATCAGCACGGTCCAGGCGAGGCCGCTCCCCCTGACCGCGTCCTCCAGCGGGCTCGGACCGCCGCCGTGCAGCACGGTGACCCGCCGCACGCCGGCCTTACGGGCCAGCTCCACGATCTGCGGCCCAGTGGCCAGCGGGGCGAAGTACGGGCCTGCGAAGGTGATCAGGTGCAGGCCGGTGACGCCCTCCAGGGCGGCGGCCAGGCTCTCGGCGTCAGTGAGATCGCCCCGCACGACATCAACGCCTTCGGGGAGGTCGGCCTTCGCCGGGTCGCGGGTCAGCGCCCGAACGGACTGTCCACGGCGGAGAAGCTCCGCCACCACCTGTCGGCCGACGGTTCCGGTTGCTCCGGTCACGAGATTCGTCATGGAAAGAAGGTAGGAAGCCTTGCGGTCAGCTTCTGTCCGCTACTACCAGGCGAGTTGCGCGATCTCCTCCGCCACCACCGCGCAGGCGTCGGCCACGGGATCGATCAGCGGAAAGTGCCCGACCTCGTCGAGCAGCGTCAGCCCCACGGTCTCGCCCGCCTTGGCCGCCGCGTCGACGTAGGCTTCCGCGACGGCCTGCGGGACGACGATGTCCGTGCGCCCCTGGACCACGACCGTCGCGATACCGGTCGGCACCAGAACGGCGGGATCGGCGTGCGGCGCACGCTTTTTGTACTCGCTCTCGCCACCCATGAGTTGATGGACCGCGCCGCCGCACACCTCGAGTTCGACAGCAGCCGCGAAGTCGGCGATCGGCGCGAGCGCGACGACGCCCCGCAGTGCGGGCGGCGCGGGCAGCCGCCACGGCGAGTCGGCGGGGAGCACATGACGGGCGGCGGCCCAGAGCGCGAGATGGCCGCCGGCGGAGTGCCCGGTCACCACAATGCGCCGCGGGTCGGCCTGCGGCAGCGCCTGCCGCGCCAGGTCCGGGAGGGCGTCCATCGCGGCGGCCACGTCGTCGAACGTCTCCGGCCACCGGCCGGCCACCGGCTCGGCCTCCGTGCCGTCGCCCTGACCCCGCCGGTACTCGACGTTGGCCACGGCCAGTCCACGGTCGGCGAGGAACGCGGCGAACGGCGTGATGTGCCGCCGGTCGTAGGGCGCGCGCCACGCCCCGCCGTGCAACACGACCACGAGCGGCGCACCGTCCTGCCCGCCACGTGGCGCGTAGAAGTCCACGATCTGATCGGGATCGTCCCCGTACGCGGCGGACGCGTCGGGCTCGACGGCGGGGTGCGCGAGCGCCGAGGCTTCCTCGGAGGCGTCTCGGGCGACGAGGTCCGGCATGTGGTGCTCCAACAGTCCAGCGAGGCCGATGTGTTCGCTCTGATCAGCGCGGACGCTATCACTGGGTACATGCGCGGCAGGCGTCAGCCAGTGGTGGTCTCTTCGGGACGGAGTACGTACGTGCCCATACCGGCCTCGGATCGGGTGAGCCCCTCGGCCCGGACCGACTCCATCGCCCGCTGAGCTGTCGAGTTGACGACGCCGAACTCGTTCGCAATCTGCACCACGCTGGGGATCTTGCTGCCGGGCGGGTACGTGCCGTTGCGAATGCGCTCAATGATCGCTGCGGCGATCTGTGGCCACATTGCGCGAGTCCGATCGATGCTCATGGGCCTAGTTGAGTGCGCCTCGGTATTCTTCGCATCCTCAGTGCGCTTCGGTATACTTCGGTATGGTGGATGCAGCAAAGACCCCGGCGAGGTGTCCAGACCTCCCGGGGCATGGCCAACGCTTCGAAGGAGCGTCGACGTGCACGACCTTATCCAGGCCCTCGTCCGATGGGCGAGGCTCCTGTTCATCCCTCCCGGCACCGGCCGGCATCGGCCCCGCCCGGCTCACCTCAGGGCCGCGACCGTGCCGCCCCGTCCCGCGCGGCTGCCCGTCCTCCGCTCGCCCTACGGGCTTGACGGGCCGTTGAACGGGCACGAGACGGCCATGGTCCGGCCGTACCTGCTCGCGGACGAACAACGACAACGGCGGCTCGCTCTGGTGCTCGCCGCCGACTTCGGCCTCGACCTGGACCACCATCTCGTCGGCATGCAGGGGGCCGCATGACAAGAGACGCCGACGGGCGCCGCGAGCCGGTGCGGATGTGCGTGCGCTGCGGCCGGATCACCGCCCAGCCGGTGCTCGTCTCCGAGGTGCACTCCGCTTCCGGGCCCGGGTTCAACGTCTACGCCTGCGTCGGCTGCGCGCCGTTGTTCCCCAGGCCGCCCGATGCGCTCGACCTGCTGGCGACCGGTCTGCGCGACCGTGCGGAGAACGAGCACTGACACGGCGGGTCCCGGGGGCGTGCGCCCCCGGGACCCGTGCGGTCAGCCGGCCAGCACGTCCGCGAGGACGCGCGCCGCCCGTTCCGTGTCCGCGAAGCCCACGTACAGCGGCGTGAAGCCGAAACGCAGCACGTCCGGGCGGCGCAGGTCACCGACGACGCCGCGGGCGATCAGCTCGGCCATGACCCGTGGCGCGTCGTCGCAGCGCAGAGCGACCTGGCTGCCGCGTTCGGCGTGGGCGGCCGGAGTCAGCGAAGTGACCTGTCCCTCCGGGACGTACGCCTCGACGCACTCCAGGAAGAAGTCCGTCAACGCCAGACTCTTCTTGCGCACCGCCTCGACGGCGATCCCGTCCCAGACGTCCAGCGCCGCCTCGAGGGCGAGCATGGACAGGATGTCCGGCGTGCCGACCCGGCCGCGCACCGCGCCGTCCGCGGCCTCGTAGCCGGGGGTCATCGCGAACGGGTCCGCGTGCGACGTCCACCCCGGCAGGGGCGAGTCGAAGGAGGCCTGGTGGCGCTCTGCCACGTACAGGTAGGCGGGCGAACCGGGGCCGCCGTTGAGGTACTTGTACGTGCAGCCGACCGCCAGGTCGACGCCGTGCTCGTCGAGCCCGACCGGCAGCGCGCCCGCGCTGTGGCACAGGTCCCAGACGGCGAGCGCGCCCGCGTCGTGGATCGCCGCCGTCAGGGCCGGCAGGTCGTGGAGCCGGCCCGAGCGGTAGTCGACGTGGTTGAGGAGGACCGCCGCCGTGGTCGGGCCGATGGCGGACGGCACGTCGGCCGGGTCGACGGGGACGATCCGGTGGCCGGTCATCCGCGCGGCCGACGCCGCTATGTACCCGTCCGTGGGGAACGTCGTCGCGTCGACGAGGACGTCCGTGCGCGCCGGGGCGCCGACGAGCCGCACCGCGCCCACAACAGCTTTGAAGACGTTCACACTTGTGGAGTCGCCGACGACGATCTGCCCCGGCGCCGCCCCCACCAGGGGTGCGATCCGGTCGCCGATGCGCTCGGGCGCGGTCCACCAGTCGCCCTCGGTCCAGGAGCGGATGCGCAGTTGCCCCCACTGTCGGTTCACCACGTCGGCGACCCGGTCCGGGACATGCGCGGGAAGCGCGCCGAGCGAGTTGCCGTCGAGGTACACCGTGTCGTCCAGGGCGAAGAGCTTTCGCGCACCGGCGAGTTCGTCTGCGGCATCCAGTGCCGCGGCCCGCTGGGCCAGGGACTCAGACATGGCTGCGCGCCGTCCACAGCTCGGGGAAGACGTTCTTGCGGGCGCGCTTCTCCAGCCAGGAGACACCGGCGGACCCGCCCGTGCCGACCTTGGAACCCATCGCCCGACGGGTCGCGACCAGGTGGTCGTTGCGCCAGCGCCACACCAGTTCGCCGACGTCGGTGAGCGCCTCACCGAGGCGCACCAGTTCGGTGTCCTGCTCTTCCTGCGCGTACACCTCGGCCCAGACCCGCTCGACCGCCTCGGACGGCTCGTACTTCTGCGACAGGTCGCGCTCCAGTACCTCGGCAGGCACCGCGTACCCGCGGCGCGCGAGCAGGCGCAGCACCTCGTCGTAGAGGCTCGGCTCGTGGAGCGCCTTCTCCAGCTCGGCGTGGACCCTCGGTGCTCCGCGGTGCGGCACGAGCATGGAGGCGGACTTGTCGCCGAGCAGGAACTCCATCCGCCGGTACATCGCCGACTGGAAGCCGGAGCCCTCACCGAGGGCGTCACGGTAGGCGTTGAACTGCGCGGGCGTCAGGTTGGCGATCGGCCGCCACGAGGCGTTGAGCGCCTCCAGTTCGCGCGTGGACCGCTTCAGGGCGTCCATCGCGACGGGTATCCGGTCCTCGCGCAGCGCGCGTGCGGCGGTCTCCCACTCGTGGACGACGACGGTGAACCACAGCTCCATGACCTGGGTGGTGACCAGGAAGACCATCTCACCCGGGTCGTCCGACCGCGGATGCTGGAGGTGGGTGAGGACGTCCGCCTGGACGTAGTCCTCGTACGGCGTGGTGCCCGCGAAGTCCAGATTCGGGGCGGAGTCATGTGACATTGCTGTCTCCTCGACATCCGGGTAGCGGTCCGCCCCTTCCTTCTCGGTGTGGGCCCCGGTCCCCACCGGCATCATAAGCAGAAGTTCACGCGGGCGGTCCGGTGAGATACGTCCCGTCCTCGTCGAAGGGCCAGGCGTTGGAGACGCACCCGTTCAGGCCCTTGATCTGCTGCATCATCACCGGAGCGGGCTTTCCGGCACCGGGGCAGCCCATGTGCGTGCGGATGCCGATCTCGTGTCCGATCTCGTGGTTGATGATCAGGTGGCGGTACTCGGCGGGCGTCCCTGCGAACGTCGGCGAGCCCAGCAGCCAACGCCGCAGGTTCACCACCACCCCTTCGGTGGTCTCGCAGTTGAGTTCGCCGCGGGTGTTGAGGCCCACGGCGAGACAGAGCCTGTCCGCGGTGGACGGCGTGGCGATCTTGATCACGAAGTCGGCGTCGGAGGAGACCAGCTGGAAGCGGCCCCGGCCGTTCGCGGCCCAGCCGCGCGGGTGGGCGAGGATCTCCTGGATCTCGGCGGCCGCCTCCCGGGCGGAGACGTCGAGGCCGTCCTCGACCTCGACCCTGTAGCGACGGAGCGTTCCCTGGCCGGCCGGAACGCCGTTCGCCCGTGCCGCGCTGAACGTTCCCGGGCCGGAACGGGGCACGGCGGGCGGTTCGCCGCCGGGCGGTGACGCCTTGGGCTTGGGGGAGCTGCTCGGGCTCTTCGACGGGGACTGCGAAGGCGAAGGCGATGCCGGCGGCTTCGGCGATGCCTTGGGCGACATCAGCGGCGCGACCTCGGGCTCTTCGGTGGGGGCCGCCGCCTCCGTGACGGTCGGCCGGCCTTCCTTCCAGTGCGCGAGGGCGGCCCCGCCGCCGACGGACATGAGGGCGAGGCACAGGCCCAGCAGCACTATCGGGCCGGCCGGCCGGCGCCGGACCCTACTGCTCCGGTTCCGTCGGCGGCTGCGCCCCTTGCGGGCGGCGGCGCGCTGGCCCAAGACAGACCTCTCCCCTGGTTCGGGCCGGTGTTTGGGGGGAGAGGTGAGTGGGGGGCCTCTGCACCGGCCATGCAAGCGTGAATTCGGCAGTGCGTGCGATCGTACCGGCCGGGGGCCGGCGAACCCGTTCCGGGTCGCCGGCACCCGGACCGCGCAGGGACCGGCACGTGCCTTTGTTCAGGCGAAGTCGGGGCCGGGACGCCCCGGACTCCAGACGGCGTCGGGGCCCTCGTCCCCGTCCCGTCCCGGGCTCAGCCCAGCGTGTCCGCGGCGGTCGGCGAGGAGTCGCGCAGGAAGGTGCTGCAGCGCTCGTACTCGTCCTTCTCGCCGATCTCACCGGCGGCGCGGGCCAGTGCGTGCAGCGCGCGGAGGAAGCCGCGGTTGGGCTCGTGCTCCCACGGCACCGGGCCGTGGCCCTTCCAGCCGTTGCGCCGCAGCGCGTCGAGGCCACGGTGGTAGCCGGTCCGTGCGTACGCGTAGGACTCGATGACACGCCCGTTCGCGAACGCGTCGTCGGCGAGCTGCGCCCAGGCCAGCGAGCTGGTCGGGTACTTGGCCGCGACTTCGGCGGCAGCGGTTCCGCCGGCCAGGAGCTCTCGCGGTCCGGGCTCGTCGGGCAGGTGGGTCGGGGGCGGGCCCCCGAGCAGGTTCTCGTGGATGGACATGGCCCCCAGTCTCACAGGTCGGGCAGCAATGCGCGGCGTCGGCCCGAAAGACTCGCCCGGGCCTCTCGTTCGGATCGTGCCGGGCGGCCTGATCCGAACGAGAGGCCCTAGCTCTGCGGCTCCAGCGGCGGGGACGTCACGCCGCAGTTGACCTTGCACGCGGGGTGGCAGCGGCGTGTGTCGTACGGTCGGCGCACCGTCAACCAGGCGATCAGCGAGCCCGCCACCAGGACCCCCGCGCACATCGGGATCGCCCGCCGGAACGTCTCCCCGAACTCGGCGGCCGAACGGTACGCCTCCGGTCCCATGCCCGCCAGCAGCGGCAGCGCCGCCACCGCGATCAGGCCCGCCGCGCGGGCGGCCGCGTTGTTGATGCCGCTCGCGATGCCGGCCCGTCCGGTCTCCACGGACGCCAGCACGGTCGCCGTCAGCGGCGCGACCAGCGCCACCATGCCGAGCCCCATCACCAGCAGCGCCGGCAGCACGTCGGTGAGGTACGACGCGTCCTCGCCCACCCGCAGCGTCAGCATCATCCCGGCGGCGCAGAGCAGCGGACCGACGGTGAGCGGAATACGCGGGCCGATCCGTTCGCCGAGCTCTCCCGAGCGCGCGGACAGCAGAAGCATCAGCAAGGTGGTCGGCAGGAGCGCCGTGCCCGCGCCGAGAGCGGAGTAGCCGGCCACGACCTGGAGCTGCAGGACGACGAGGAAGAAGAATCCGCCGAAGGCCGCGTACACGCACAGCGTCACCACGTTGACTGCCGTGAACTGGCGCGACGCGAAGATCGACAACGGCAGCATCGGCTCCGCCGCCCGCCGTTCGACGAGGACGAAGACCACCCCCACCGCAGCACCCAGGAGCCCCGCCCACACCGTTGCCGCGATCAGCGCGTAGGTGACAAGGCCGAGCGCCGCCGCGCCGAGGAACGCGCCCAGGACGTCGAAACGGCCCGTCGCCTTGGGGTCGCGGGATTCCGGCACGTGGCGCATCGCCACCGGAACGCACAGCAGCGCCAGCGGCACGTTGAGCAGGAACACCCACCGCCAACCCGGCCCGTCGACCAGCCAACCGCCGACGAACGGCCCGATCGCCGCGCCGAAGCCGCCGAGACCGGACCACAGGCCCACGGCCCGGGACCGGTCGTCCGGATCGAAGCTCGCCTGGATCAGGGCCAGCGACCCGGGCGTGAGCAGGGCGCCGCCGATGCCCTGGAGGGCGCGGGCGGCGACCAGCACGCCACCGTTCGGCGCGAGCCCGCACAGCAGGGACCCGACGGCGAACCAGACCACCCCCAGGACGAAGATCCGCCGGCGGCCGTAGCGGTCGCCGAGCGCACCGCCGAGCAGGATCAGCGCCGCCAGCGTGAGCATGTAGGCGTTGACGGTCCACTGCAGGACGGCCATGTCCGCGTCGAGGTCCTCGCCGATCCGCGGGAGGGCGACATTGACGACGGTCGAGTCCAGCAGCGCCATGCCGGACCCGAGGACGGTCGTCAGAACCACCCAGCGGCCGGTGGCCGTGGCCAGCCTGATCTCTCCCGGACTCGTGTCCATACCGGGATCATCGCAGCAGCTTTGCCGCCCTACGACCCGGCGGCCGCGCTCTTTGCCGGCGTGCACGGGCGTCGGACGTACCGCGGGCCCGGCACCCTCGAAGGGATGCCGGACCCGCCGTCGCGGCCGAAGCCTTACTTGATCCTGGTGCCCGCCGAGCGCAGGGCCGCACAGGCCTCGGTGACACGGGTGGCCATGCCGGCCTCGGCCGCCTTGCCCCAGGTGCGCGGGTCGTAGGTCTTCTTGGAGCCGACCTCGCCGTCGACCTTCAGCACGCCGTCGTAGTTCTTGAACATGTGGTCCGCGACCGGACGCGTGAAGGCGTACTGGGTGTCGGTGTCGAGGTTCATCTTCACGACGCCGTTCTCCAGCGCGGTGGCGATCTCCTCGGCGGTCGAACCGGAACCGCCGTGGAAGACGAAGTCGAACGGGTCGGCCTTGCCGTACTTGGCGGCGACACCGGCCTGCAGGTCCTTCAGCAGCTCGGGACGGAGCACGACGTTGCCCGGCTTGTAGACGCCGTGCACGTTGCCGAAGGAGGCGGCCAGCAGGTAGCGGCCCTTCTCGCCCAGGCCGAGAGCCTCGGCGGTGCGCAGCGCGTCGTCGACGGTGGTGTAGAGCTCGTCGTTGATCTCGTGCGAGACACCGTCCTCCTCGCCACCCGTCGGGGTGATCTCGACCTCGAGGATGATCTTCGCAGCGGCGGCCTGCGCCAGCAGCTCCTGGCCGATGGCCAGGTTGTCGGCCAGGGTCTCGGCCGAGCCGTCCCACATGTGGGACTGGAACAGCGGGTTGCGTCCGGCCTTCACGCGCTCGGCGGAGATGTCGAGCAGCGGCCGTACATAGCCGTCCAGCTTGTCCTTCGGGCAGTGGTCGGTGTGCAGTGCGACGGTGATGTCGTACTTGGCGGCGACGATGTGCGCGAACTCGGCGAGGGCCACCGCGCCCGTCACCATGTCCTTGTTGTGCTGGCCACCCAGGAACTCGGCACCGCCGGTGGAAATCTGGATGATGCCGTCGCTCTCGGCCTCCGCGAAGCCACGCAGGGCAGCGTGCAGGGTCTGGGACGAGGTCACGTTGATGGCGGGGTAGGCAAACTTGCCTGCCTTCGCCCGGTCGAGCATCTCGTTGTAGACCTCGGGAGTCGCGATGGGCATGTGTCCGCTCCTTGTGATGTGCGGGTATGTGGTGCTGGGCCCTGACCTTGGGCGACGTCATCGTCGCGGCCTATCTTTCCAGACTCCCGTGTCGACACCAGACTGCCTGGCCTGCCGCCCTGCGCCAGGGGCGCCCTGTTTCACGTGAAACAGGGCGCCCCTGGATGTATGCGCAGGTCAGGCCATGATCAGGCG